>NZ_JAFCVA010000019.1:0-31569 GCF_049896785.1 Psychrobacter sp. TWP2-1-2
CTAAAGCACTTCCGTAGTATTGCGACTAGATACGAGAAATTGGCTCGTAATTATAAGTCTATGCTGTATCTAGCTTGTACTATGATTCATTGCAAACTGAATTAGGGACACGCCCTAGGAGAAAAGGGTAAAGTAAGCTTTAAAAATTCATATATCCAATTGGCGCATACACCTACTGCTATTGATTCCATTATCATGCTTATTCCTTTCATAAATTATTACATTTGAGCACAAGAAGTAATCTAAAGTTTAGCTTAAATTGATATCGAATCATATTTTTATGCATATTAAAAAAGAAATAACTTCTTTAAAATTTAAGTAATTCCAAGCAGAGTATGAGAAAAAAGCAGGATTAGCTCCATCAAATCCACAACCCAATAAAAAACGCCCCTCAAGAGCGCTTTCTATATAGCCAAATCCTAAAACCCCAACAACCTACCCAAAATCTTCCTTCAAAATACTCGCCATATTACGCTCGGCAAGTCCGGTGATAAAGACATACGGATTGACCCCAGCGCTACCGGGGATTAACGCGCCGTCTTGCACGTAGATATTCTCGTGCCCTTTGACGCGCCCAAATTCATCAGTCGCTTTGCCAAGGACGCAGCCGCCAAGCGGGTGATAGCAGAAGTTATCGCCGAAGCCTTTGGTGAATAATAAACTTGAAGTAGAGCCACCATTTACTTTAGCGAGTTTTTCGATCAGCTCTTTAGCCGCGTTTACCGAGTACTCGTTTTGCTCACGTTTCCAGTTTAGTTTGACGGTTTTGCTGGCTTTGTCATAGTAATAGTTGCCGCGTTCTGGATTGTCAGTAATGGCAAGATATAGCGTCGTCCAAGTCTCAAGTCCTAACGGTAATGGCGCAAGCTCAGCAAAGATTTTGTATTTTGAGCCGTTTCTATCACCGTCCCACATATTGATACCTTTGACCGGAATGGTGGATTGGGTGGTGCCAGCCGCGTGGACGAAATTGCGTCCCGTCATGATGTTGCCGTTGGGTCCCCAGTGTTGACCAATATGCTCGTTTAGATTATTGAGTTTTCCTTCCGCTTGGCTTTTAAGCAGTAACTCTGAGGTACCCGTACTACCTGCGTTAAGGAAGAGCTTATCGCAGGTATAATGTTCAACTTTATCGACGCCGCCTGTCATATTGATAACATGGACTTCTAAACGCAGTTGGTCGTTATCAAGCGCTTGAATGGTATTAACTTTGCGCAAGGTTTTGACCGTGACATTGCCCGTGGCTTCAGCGTCTTTTAAGTAGGTTAAATCCAGTGAAAACTTGCCAGCGTTATTGCCATAGATAACTTCACCTCCAAGGCCAGATTTATAGACTTCGCCCTTCGCTTCCTTTTGCATATAGTCAAAATCGTAGCTATTACCGAAAAACTCAGTCTTCATTCCCGCCTTTTCTGCTTGGCGTTCAGCTGAACGAGTAAATTCGTAGTGCTCGGATTGATTAAAAAACGATTCGGGTATTTGACTGACTTTTAATTCTTTCATAGCGCGAGGGAAGTAGGTATCGTACATCTCGTCAGAATTAATCCAAGGAAACGTTTCTTCAAAGTGCGAGCGTCTGGGCTGAATGGCAATCGCGCCATTGACGATGGAGCCGCCGCCATAAGCACGCCCAGCGAAGACTTTCATATTATCGTATTCGATTAAATCCAACACCCCTGGATATTTTCTGATAGGAATTGGAATCGGGATAGGGGCGTTTGGCATATTGCTAAACCAGCTTGAGCGTTTATCGGCGCTAATCATTTTGCAAAAGGTATCATGCTTGGGGCTTCTATCCCAGCGCATCCCCATCTCAAGGATTAAAACCTTGTGACCTTTTTCGCTCAATCGCAGCGCCGATACCGCACCGCCATAGCCACTACCAACGATGATATTAGGAAAATGCCCAGCTTGGATGACTTTACTCGGTAGCTTTGGCTGCTTAGCAAGCGTTTGGCAACCACTCACCGCAGCGGAGGTGCTGATAGCGCCTAAGCTTAAACCCATGGCTTTAATCAGTTGGCGTCGTTGCATGGTGTATCCTAATTTGATATTTAAGCTAAAAAGCCCGAGTTGAATAATATTAGCTTTAGACTGTAAAGGTGCGCTAAGTTAAGCGAGCATCATATTAGCAAACATAGGTTGCGTTATTATTTCAGTCACACGATTGCTGTAATACTCATAGTAAAATCGCGCTTCCATTCTCCGATTATTCTTGCCAGCTTTTAGTCAATGTCTTATCCAGTCACTTAGTCAATTGTTTTTAGAGTGACGTGTAAACTTGACCGAATAGAGAATTTCGCTTATCATCTTGTTTCAATGTACTAGAACACAAATACATAAAAATATTTTCATTACTAAAAACGCTAAATAATTCGGCAAAAATGCCAATACTAATACTCCATCTAAAATAATAAGGGTTAACTATGACAACGCAAAATACAGCAGCTGGCTATGGATTACATCAATCAATTTTGCCCAATGACGATGGTTTATACGGAGAGTTCGGTGGCAAAATCGGTCATCCTGAGCTTGCCAAAGCCATGGCAGAAATCGAAGTAGGCTTTCGTGAAATCATTAAAAATGACGATTTTATTGCTGAGATGAAGCGCTTGCGTGAGACCTATGTTGGTCGTCCAAGTCCTATTTATCATGCGCAGCGTTTGACGGAGCATTGCGGCGGCGCGCAGATTTATTTTAAACGTGAAGATTTAAATCATACGGGCGCGCACAAAATTAATCACTGTTTGGGTGAAGTATTATTAGCCAAAAAATTAGGCAAAAAAAAGGTGATTGCGGAAACGGGTGCGGGGCAACATGGCGTAGCATTAGCGACGGCAGCAGCATTGATGGGTTTGGAGTGTGAGATTCACATGGGTGTGGTGGATATTAAAAAGGAGCATCCAAACGTCAGCCGGATGAAGATTTTGGGTGCCAATATCGTACCAGTCTCGCGTGGCGCGGGTACGCTAAAAGAAGCAGTCGATAGCGCTTTTGAGACTTATTTGAATGAGCTTGATACCAGCATGTTTGCGATTGGCTCGGCATTAGGTCCTGCACCCTATCCTGAAATGGTCAGCTATTTTCAGTCAGTGGTCGGACATGAAGCGCGGGCGCAGTTCTTAGCAACGACGGGTAAGCTGCCCAATAAGGTAGTTGCTTGTATTGGCGGCGGCTCCAATGCAATTGGTATGTTTAGCGGCTTTTTTGATGATAAAGATGTAGAAAAAATAGGTGTGGAACCTGCAGGTGAAGGCTTGAATACGCCCAATCATGCCGCAACGATGTCACTGGGCGTCAAGGGTGAGATTCACGGTTTTAAGTGTTATGTATTGCTTGATGAACAAGGCGAGCCTGCACCGGTACATTCGATTGCCTCTGGTCTAGATTACCCGGGCGTTGGACCACAGCATTCGCATCTGCGAGATTTAAACCTGGCTACTTATGAGTCGGCGACTGATGCTGAATGTCTAGAAGCGTTTATGGCATTGTCGCGCCTTGAGGGTATTATTCCTGCCTTAGAGTCGGCACATGCCATCGCTTATGCGATGAAAATCGCCAAGGATATGTCAGCGGATGAGACGATTTTGGTCAATTTGTCAGGGCGCGGCGATAAGGATATTGACTTTGTTTTGGATAAAGTAAATTTGTAGAAGAAATCAGCGATAAATACAGAAAATACAACATCAATCGAGCAATTAAAAAGTTATCATCGAGGTTTTTTTATCACACGATACTTTTTACGACTGAGCCTTTTATAACTGCGCTTTTATGATGAATTTATTGATAACAATCATTTCATAACGAGAAGTTCATAAATAGCCATTTTATAAGTAAGGAGCAATCGTCTAACGCTTGATAGGATCACCCCATGTCTAACCGCGACCTCATTATTTTTATCACCTTATCCTTTATGTGGTCGCTGTCTTTTATTTTTTATCGTATCGGCGTGCCTGAATTTGGCTCGTTAGCTTTTGCCAGCCTTCGTGTGGTCTTGGCTGGACTGACCATGCTGGTTTTTGTTTTAATCAGCCCAAAAAACAGAGAGGGCATACGGGATAATTGGAAAGTGTTGACGCTGGTTGGATTATTTTCTGCCGCTATTCCCTTTATCCTGTTTGCATTTTCAGCGCGCTCGGTAAACGCAGGGGTGTTGGCGGTGCTTAATGCGTCCGTACCGATGATGAGCGGTTTTATCGCCAGCACCTTTTTTAAAGACAGATTGTCAAAAAAACAAATTCTTGGTCTGGTTATTGGCGTTATTGGCGTAATTATTTTGATGAGTGAAAACTTATTTAGCGGTAGCGGGCAGGGCGCTGAGTCAAGTTCAGGGTTGCTACCAATGGGCTATGCGTTATTGGCCTGTGTCGGTTATGCCGTCGGTGCCAATATCACCAGAAACTACTTATACAGTGTCTCGCCAGTGGCAATTACCGCAGGTTCGCTCATCATTGCCAGTATTATCATGTTGCCGGTAGCAGTCTACGAATTCCCATATGGTAAAAGCATTAGCCTTACTGCTTGGGTTTCTGTCATTTGTATTGGCGTATTTTCAACCGCCATTGCCTTGATTTTTATGAATCAATTGATAAAAAGCATTGGTCCTATGCGCGCAACCAGTATTACCTTAGTGATTCCGATTTTTGCGATTATATTGGGTTACTTATTGCTTGGTGAAGCATTGGACACGCCTGCGATCATCGGCTCGATGGTGATATTGTTTGGCACTTACTTGTCTTTAGAGTTGTCCATTAAAAAGATGCTCAAGTTGTAAAAATCTCGATTGGGTCTTCGTTCAACACGCCCTAAGTAGACTTTTGACTAAAAGGTTATGAGTACACGTTATTGATAAATAATATTGTTTTGCCATTTATGTTTTTAAATGATTAAAGCCATTCGCTTAATAGGCTAATAAGAGGCGTTGAATAATGAGTATTATCAATATCGATATCATGCCATATTGATGTTTTTGTTTGTCATTTTTCCTTGGAATTATCACGTTTGCCCCCTATAAAGACTACGGATTATAAATAGCGTATTAAAAAACGAGCGCGCTATTTATTCATTAATAACAAACCAATCATTATGGTTTTATAACAACAAATAAGGCTTTTTATGGCACACGATAATTTATTTGAACCCGTAAAAATGGGTACGCAAACCCTAAAAAACCGCATCATCATGGCACCGTTGACACGTCTGCGTTCTGTTGAACCTGGTGATGTACCGACGGCACTTGCTGGAGAGTATTATTCACAGCGTGCGAGTGCTGGGCTTGTTATTACTGAAGCGACGCAGGTATCTTTTCAGGCAAAAGGCTATGCTGGCGCGCCGGGTATCCATACTCAAGATCAAATCACTGCGTGGAAAACCATCGTTGATAATGTTCATGCCAAAGGTGGTAAAATTGTCGTACAGCTATGGCACACAGGATTGGTCGCGCATGAAAGCGTGCAGCCTGATGGCAAAGCGCCGATCTCAGCGTCTGATGTGCATGTCGGTGTGCGTACGTCATTGCGTGATAGCAATAACCACGCCATTCGCGTTGAAGCGACCACGCCACGTCCAGCGACCCTTGATGAGATTAAGCAAGTCATCGCTGATTTTGCCCAAGCGACCAAAAATGCTAAAGAAGCAGGCTTTGATGGGGTAGAGATTCATGGTGCACACGGTTATCTATTGCATCAGTTTTGGGTTGAGCAAACCAACCAGCGTGATGATGAGTATGGCGGTAGCCGTGAGAATCGTGCGCGTCTGACTCTTGATGTTATCGATGCTTGTGTTGATGCGTGGGATGCTGATCATGTGGGTATTCGTATCTCGCCACTTGGCACATTTAACAATGTAGAAGCAGGCTACAACGAAGACGAAAACATCTGGCTAGTTGAACAGATCAACAAGCGTGGTCTGATGTATTTGCATCTCTCTGAGCCTGATTGGGCAGGTGGCACACCTTATAGTGATGCATTCCGTCAGCGTGTCCGTGATGCTTTTGATAATATGATTATCGCTGCTGGTGGCTATACTGCTGAAAAAGCGGAGAAAAATATCAAGGAAGGCTATATCGATGCGGTTGCTTTTGGCCGTGATTATATCGCCAATCCTGATTTGGTTGAGCGTATCCGAGAAGGGGCGGCGCTCAATGAGCAGCACCCAGAGAGCTTTTATGGTGGCGGCAATGAAGGCTATACCGATTATCCATTTCTTAACCAAGCATAATCGATAATCAGCTGCCCTTATGATTAGCTAACCTTAAGGTGTGTTAAAAACACCCTCACCGTTAGCCGATACATAAGCACATAATAAAAAGCCACCTGACGGTCTGCGTCAGGTGGCTTTTTGATGCCTGTATTTTAACTATTTGACAAAGTTGCCCGTTTGGTAATCCCGAAACGTTTGGCGGAGCTCTTCTTGGGTATTCATTACAAAGGGTCCATAACCTGCGACTGGTTCACCGATAGGTTCGCCGCTTAATAGTAAAAGCTTGACTGGTGCTTGCTCGCCATTTTCGGTAGCAGGATAATGCAGCTCAATGTTATCAGTAGCCAGTGTTTGCTGAGCTTGGTCATCAGTACGGTGCTGAATTGGCGCATCAAATTGAATCAAATTACCGGCACTGACTGACGTACCATTGACCAGTAGCTCACCTTCTTGTACTAGCAGTAGTGTATTGTGGGTGTTGGGCACTTTTAGCGTCGTCGCACCCGCAGTATGCAGCTCAATATCCCATAAGTTAATCGGGGTAAAGGTATTTGCCGCGCCTGTGATTTCTTGCCACGCACCAGCAATGATAGCCGCCTTACCAATTATCGTTTGGTGATCAGGGTTGCTGCTGTCGATCAGCTCAACGATAGGCAGATCTGCCCGTTTGATGCTTTGATAGTTTGGGTCGGTCAGTTTGTGCGCACTTGGCAAGTTAACCCACAGTTGCACCATACTAAAGACCCCACCGCGTTTACCGAAAGCCTCCGAATGAAACTCTTCGTGCATGATGCCACGACCTGCGGTCATCCATTGCACATCGCCTTTTTGAATAATCCCTTGCCCGCCTACTGAATCGGCATGACTGATTTCACCTTCGTAGGCGATAGTGACGGTTTCAAAGCCTTTGTGTGGATGCTGTCCGACTCCATGCGGCTGTGTTTTATAATTGGGGTTTGGATCAAAGGTTGTTGGTTTGCCATAATCGAATAATAAAAAAGGGTCGGTATGGCTATAATTAAAATGAGGGTTGTCGTCAAGATGGTTGATTAAGGTCTTTACATAAAAACCGTCACCTACCCAGTGCGGCGCTTTATCACCATGAATATTTTTAATAGGACGCATTTATTACCTCGTCAGACAAAACATGTTTTTTAATAAAAAAGTTCTGTTAAGTTAAGCTACATTTATAGCTACCTATATTGTGTTTATTTTAATAATCTATCAAGGGCTAATGTCGATAAAAGGCAACTTAAGTAGAATAAAAATAGCGATATCTCATTAGGGGGTGGTGGGCATTCAGACATGGCACTGTTTATAAGTGCTATTTATAAGTGCTGTTTATAAGTGCTGCCGATGTAGCACTGCTTATGATTAAACAATGCTACATCGTTATGATTAAATGAGGTTAAACCACTTCACCGCAGACAAAGCCACTGGCCCATGCCCATTGGAAGTTATAGCCGCCAAGCCAACCAGTAACATCCAGCACTTCACCGATAAAGTATAAGCCCTCCTGCATGTTGCTTTGCATGGTCTTTGAGGAGACTTCATCAGTTTTTACGCCGCCGCGGGTCACCTCAGCGGTACGATAGCCTTCTGTACCAGAGGGTTTGAGCTGCCAGCCATTCAAAGTCGCGCCAAGCTCCGTCAGCCGTTCATCTTTAATATTGGCGAGTTCGGTGTCTTTGATATCGTCCCAAAGATGCGTTTGTAGAGCGGCAAGCAGCTTTTTTGGTAACTTATTACTGTCATCGCCGCTATCGGTATAATCCGCGATGACCGTCCGAATCAGTTGCTTTGGGTGCGATTTTTTGTGCGCAAGGAGCAGCGCTGTCATGTCGATATTTGGCAGCAGGTTGATACTAATGGTCTCGCCAGTGTGCCAATAGTTTGATAGTTGTAGCATAGCAGGGCCTGACAGCCCGCGATGGGTAAACAACATGGGCAATTTAAAAGAGATGCGCTCATTGCTAGCGATGACTGGCAAACTAATACCAGCCAAAGATCGGATAAGCTCACCCGTTTTATCCGTAAAGGTAAAAGGCACTAAGCTGGCATCGGTTGCGATCAGCGTGTGCCCAAATTGCTGCGCCAATTCATATCCTAAACCACTGGCTCCCATCGTTGGAATAGACAGTCCGCCCGTGGCGACCACGAGTGACTCACAGCGGTAGCCTGTTTGCGGCAGTTTGGTTTGATTGGCGGATTCTTTTCTCTCTTGCTTTTCCTTTTTGCTAAGCTGCTTGCTGGTCAGTAATTCAAATTTGGCGTTCTTGTCATTTGCGATAGCTTGCACACTGTCAATCTGCGCATTCAGCTTTACTTGTACGCCAGCTGCCGTACATTCCGCGAGGAGCATGGTCAAAATATCTTGCGCTGAATCATCACAAAATAGCTGACCGTGTTCGCGCTCATGGTAAGGGATGTTATGTGCTGCCACCATACCGATAAATTCCCAGCTGGGATAACGACTGAGCGCGGATTTACAGAAATGTTGATTGGCACCGATAAAGTGCTCAGGCTCGACATAATAATTGGTAAAGTTGCAGCGTCCGCCACCTGACATGAGGATTTTTTTGCCCGCTTTATTGGCATGGTCTAATACCAGTACGCGGCGACCACGGCGACCCGCTGTGAGCGCACAGTATAGCCCTGACGCGCCAGCGCCGATGATGATGACATCATAGTGGGTGTATTGTGATGCATTGCGGTGATTGCTCATGGTAGTCTCATAAAATAATAGGTTTAAAAACCAGCCACCAAATCCGTCATCGAATCAACAACAGAGTCGATTGCTTATCTTTATAGCAGCAGGTCAATAAGAGGGTTTAGTGAAGAGTATATTTTGGCGTCGTATCTCGCGTGTAGCTATTGTCCATATTTCATACAAGGTTACAAGGGTTAAATGTCATATCATTATCTAATATCTGGACGGTGATGCTTTTATTTATACCAAAATAAAAGTTTATGCCAAAATCAAAACATGTTTTAAATTAGTCAATAGCAAGATTAAAAGCGAGTAAATGCAAAACCACACCTCGTCAATAAATTTTATCATGGGTGATCAAGTATACCGCTATATAGGCATATTGTTATGAATGGCTGTTGATACCTTGCAACCGTTCTGCTTATTTGTCAAACTAACCGTGAGTGTCACACATTATGGAAGATGACCCTTATCACCTGTACAGGCAGTCGTTTTCGACCGTTATGCGTGCAGGTCATAATAATTAAAAAGGACAAATACGATGACTCAAAAATCATTCCCCATTGCGGCCGAATTTATCGATGCTGCCAATACTACCGCTGAACAATACCGCGAAGACTATGAAAAATCTATCGAATCACCTCAGGCTAATGATGCTTTTTGGGCGAAGCGTGCCGAGCTGATCGATTGGATAAAAAAACCGACCAAAATCAGCGACGTTAACTATGATTTGGATGATTTTCGCATAAAATGGTTTGAGGACGGCGAGTTGAATATCTCTGTCAACTGTCTCGACCGACATGTCAAAAAAAATCCTTACAAGCCTGCCATTATTTGGGAGGGCGATCACCCTTCACTGCACAAAATCATCTCCTTTAAAGAGCTGCATCAAGCGGTCTGTCGCTTGGGTAATTCCATGCGTAAGCTTGGGGTTAAAAAAGGCGATCGCGTGACCTTATATATGCCGATGATACCTGAAGCAATGATAGCGATGCTGGCATGTACGCGTATTGGCGCTGTACATTCTGTGGTCTTTGGTGGCTTTTCTGCTGAGAGCTTGGGTAATCGCCTGATAGACAGTCGCTCAAAAATCATCATTACGGCTGATGAAGGCTTACGTGGTAATAAGCATACGCCGCTCAAAGCCAATGTCGATCGGGCACTAGATATGGATGGCACTGATAGCGTGACCAACGTCATTGTCGTTCATCGTACGGGTAATTCTGTACCGATGAGTGGTCGCCGCGATGTTTGGTATCATAACTTGGTCGATGGCGAGTCAGAACATTGCGAGCCAGAAGTCATGAATGCCGAAGACCCGCTATTTTTATTGTATACCTCTGGCTCTACTGGCAAACCTAAAGGTGTGCTGCATACCACGGGCGGCTATATCACCTATGCACTCTCTACTTTTCGAGATGTGTTCGATATTAAAGACGATGACGTCTACTGGTGTACTGCGGACGTAGGCTGGATCACAGGTCATACCTATGCAACCTACGCACCGCTTGCCAATGGTACGACGACGGTGATGTTCGAGGGTGTACCAGAATATCCCACATGGGCACGCATCGGTCATATTATCGATAAGCACGATGTGACCATTCTGTACACTGCACCGACGGCGATTCGAGCGATGATGAAGGAGGGCGATGTCTTTGTGCGGGAGTCTGATCGTTCAAGTTTGCGACTACTCGGAACAGTCGGCGAGCCGATCAATCCAGAAGCATGGGACTGGTATTATCATGTCGTCGGTGGCGGCAAGTGTCCGATTGTAGATACTTGGTGGCAAACTGAGACAGGCGGCATTCTCATGGCACCGATACCAGGCACGGTCGCCCTCAAGCCGGGTGCAGCGATGAATCCTTTGTATGGTATCAAGCCAGAGATTGTTGATAGTGACGGTACTATGCTAGAAGGCTCTGCTGAAGGAAACTTGGCAATTAACAGCAGTTGGCCGGGGCAAATGCGTACCATTTATAATGACCATGAGCGTTTTTTACAGACGTACTTTAGTGAGTATCCCGGTTATTATTTCACTGGTGATGGGGCGCAGCGTGACGAAGATGGACATTATTGGATCACGGGTCGCGTCGATGATGTGCTTAACGTCGCAGGGCATCGTCTGGGAACAGCAGAAATTGAGAGCGCCGTGGTCGCGCATCCCGCGACAGCGGAGGCCGCCATTGTCGGGATGCCGCACGAGATTCGCGGCATGGGCGTTTGTGCTTTTATTATTTTAAAATCGGGTGAACAAGAGACAGAAGCGCTAAAAGCTGAGCTGAATCGACATGTTCGCGCTGAGATTGGTCCGATTGCCAATTTGGATGCTATTCATATCGTTGAGGCACTACCCAAAACCCGCTCGGGTAAAATTATGCGCCGTATTTTACGTAACCTTGCGGCAGGGCAATATGTTGGTTTGGGTGATTTGTCTACTCTTGCGGATAGCTCGGTGATTAATCAGCTGGTTGAGGTAGTCAAAGCTGCGCGAGGAGAGTAGGTTAAATTATCGATAATGAGATATTGCTAAAAGCACGCTCAGTAAATAGACGATTAGCGTTCAAAAAAGTCATGTTATGAAAACTAGCATGGCTTTTTTACGCAGACGATATTGATATCAACAAACTTTAAAGGTTCAATAATTTCTATAACTATCTTATCTAACGATAGCTATATTATCTAAAACATTCCTACTATTATCACTCCCTTTTTTATCCAACATTATATGAGGCCTGCTGTCATTATGACCAATCACTCTTTGCCCGCTGTCGCTACCCAATCACCAAAAATCGCTATCATTGGTGGTGGTTTGACGGGGCTGTTTACCGCTACATTATTAGAGCGTACCTTTGCTCAAAACATAGCACAAGAGAGTGCGCAAAGACCCTTACCGCAAATCACTGTCTTTGAAAAGTCACGTAGCGTAGGGCGTTTAGCCACTCGATATCGTACTGATAGCCACACTGGCAAAAACTGGCAATGGGTATTTGGAGCACAGTTTTTTACGGCTAAGACGGCAAGTTTTAAGCAATTCATTACGCCTTGGTTAGAGACGGGATTGCTACAGCCATGGTGCGCGCAGGTGATTGATTTAACACCAGCGAACCATGATATTCAATCGCCTGATATTCACATCAAAGAGCAATGGAACACCACGCAAGCCCGCTATATCAGTACGCCAAAAATGACCAGTTGGGGGCGTACACTGGCTGATGAGTTGCAGTACAGCACCATAAAATTTAAAACCCGCGTTGCACCATTGGCTCAATATGATAATTCTCTAGCGGAAAAGGTTGATAAAAAAACTGAGCTATTTGACGAGACTGGTGCGAGTCTAGGTCACTTTGACTGGGTGATATGTACCGCGCCTAATGGTCAGACCATAGAGCTAATGGCAGAGAGCGGCTTTGCTGAGCAAGCCAAGATTTCTAAGCCAAAAATGCTGGCGTGTTATACCCTGATGTTAGGATGGGATAATTTTGATACATTACCAAAAATGTTAAGCGCTCAAGCAGCGCCACGCTGGGATGTGGCTTATCTGAATGACTCTATACTCGATAGAATATTTGTCGATCACCAAAAACCTGCTCGCGATGACCTGCTACCCAGTGTCACTATTCATGCGCGCAACGACTGGTCAGAGCAGCATGTCGATGACGATATGGAGACGATCAAAGCGCAGTTATTAATAGCTGCCAAGCAAGCATTGAATTGGAATGATGAACATGCTCCTAGCCAAATAGATTGCCATCGTTGGCGCTATGCCGCCACTGTTTCTGATAGTGATAAAGAAGCATTAGGCATCTTGATAGACGAGTCTCATCAATGGATTGTCAGTGGTGATTGGTGCGGACAAGGCAATATCGAAAGTTGCTATCAAATGGCACAGCAGACGGTTGAGGCAATCAACAAAGCAAAATAATGGCGAAAGTTTACTTAGCGACTGACGCTATCCGAAACTGGACTTTAAGGGTGTTTTCTTAATATGACAAGGTGATAACGATGTTTGGATTCGATATAGATTTAGAGCTGATGGGCTATCATTTTTTCCAGTTGGGTATCGCCTTTATATTGTCATTACCGATTGCCCTTAATCGTGAGATGAAAGACAACGGCGCGGGGTTAAGGACGTTTCCACTGGTAACCATTGCGTCATGCGCGTTCATGTTGGTTGGTATGGATATTTATGATGCTACTGGTGAAGCGAGAATCATGTATGCCATCATCACAGGTATGGGATTTATCGGTGGTGGGGCGATTTTTAAAAATGAAAAAGGCTCAAAGGGCACTGCCACGGCAGCGAGCTTATGGAATACAGGTGCCATCGGTATTTCGGTGGCTTACGGTCGTTATGAGATTGCCATTATATTATCGGTCGTTGGCTTTTTGATTTTGCAATTCTCAGAGCCCTTTAAAGTTAAAAAATACTAAGCGATGGGTGCGATGAGTTAACGTGCATATACACTTAAATACTAAAGAGACTATAAATCAATACTATATAGTATCTCTATATCTATATGATATAGCAAGAAATCTATAACTTATTGAAAATAAAGGATAGTTTATGAGTACCAGATTGAGAGGAAGTGGGCTGACTTGTGCCATGCTCGCACGAGGGGATAAGCAGGTTTTATGCGCGGTCAGTAATGAGAGCGACGAGCAAGCGATGGCTAGTATCGATAGCACTGAATATGATTCGCTAAAGCACATTATTTCTTTTGATAATGATAACTTCTCCTGTAAAGAAGGCGTTGAATGGCAATGCGCCATACCAGTAAAAAAAGTAGAACTTTTTTATGATGATCTAAATCTATAGCCGCTTATAACTGAAAGTTTGTATATTAATTTGTAATACTTTAATTGAAAATAAAGCTGTCCAAATTGCTAAGAAACAGTTATATTCGTATAACATAATATACAAAATAGTACGAAGTTAGAGGTGAATATAGTGCTTAGAGGAAGTGAGCTGACTCGTGTAATGCTTGAGCATGGCTGCCATGAGATATGGTGTGCGGTAGATGATAATAGTGATGAAGAAGCTATGTGTGATCAAGATTCAAACGATTTTACTGCCCAAATCGTGTCTTATCATAACAACAGATTCTATTGTACTGCTGGTACTGCGTGGCTATTCGCTGTGCCAATTAAGATAACTGCGATGACACTGAGTGATGTAAAGCTCTGAATACCTTTCTTTGTCTTATTAAGTCATCGCCGACTCATCATTTGTATTATAAAAACCCACCTTATGGTGGGTTTTTCCTTGTAAGCAATATGCCGCTTTTTAGATTATTGCTCAAACAATACAGATTTTTGCAGATAGTCATACTTGTATATTACAAGAACCTTTAACTAAGCATAAATTACAGGCAAAAAAAGAGCCCACAGAGGAGGAACTGTGGGCCGAGGAAAACTGATCGTGTAAAGGAACTACAGAGGCAGTGGTTGTGACCTATTGTTATTATGAGTGTTTCTATATTAACTAATATTAGGGTGGTGGTGATTAATTCAATAACTGCATATATTTACTTACATATTTAAGTGTACAAGTGTTTTTATCAGAATCGCTATCATAGCGCAATTGGCAGCGGTTTGGCTATTTTGGTTACATGACATTACGTTTAGAGCTTATAAGAGAGAAAATTAATGTCGTATTGTATCTCCAGTAGATGAGTCTTTTAGTCGTGTCATATCTAACATTGAAAAATGCGTAGCAAAGTTTTGTAGTTATATATGAAAGATTGATTAATTTTAATAGTATAGTCATTCCACTATAAAAATATTACTGCGTTAACCTCGCTTGAAGTATTAGATATACATCTACACTGCGATGCCTTGTACTAGGTTTAAATTCAACCGACTGTTTTTAAATGCAACTGACTATATCGATAACTGAATAGCTAAAGAGATGGCATGACGACCTGCGTGAAAAATGCTAAGCTATCTACCATTAATATGTCTATATAAAACTGGGTTTGCCATGACTGAGAATACGCATTTGCATACGCAGGAGCCGCAAAATACCAAGAGTATTTTTAACTTGCCTAATAACCTTACTATCGCGCGGATTTTAATGATTCCGCTATTTGTCGCGATTGCTTATTGGCCACCTGCTATGGGGATTGGCATGCCTGCTATCTCAGACAATGTGATTGCGCGGGTCGGCATGAGCGAGTTTAGTGATAGCTTGTTACGCCATTTACTTTTGACTAGCGTTTTTATTATTGCAGCGATTACTGATTGGCTTGATGGATATTTTGCCCGTAAGCTTAATGTTATGTCAGCCTTTGGTCGTTTTTTAGACCCTGTCGCTGATAAGTTAATGGTGGCGGCGGCGCTTATTATCTTGGTGCAATGGCATCCCAATATTATTATGGCAATCGCCGCGATTGTGATTATCTCGCGTGAGATTGCGGTGTCAGCGCTACGTGAATGGATGGCAGAGTTGGGCAAAAGTACCAGTGTGGCAGTGTCATATGTCGGCAAGCTAAAAACGACGTTTCAAATGGTGGCTATTACGGTACTTTTATTAAACTGGGAGTCGCTCGAAACGATCGGTTATGTGCTGATGGTTGCTGCTGTTATTTTGACACTATGGTCGATGATGATTTATCTCAAAGCGGCTTGGCCGTACCTAAAGCAAAGCGGGTAAATATATAACGCAGATATGGTCAACAAACAACATAGACAACAAAAAACGCCAGTCGCATTAGCCGCTGGCGTTTTTTATGGTCTGTTTGAAATACGGCTGATGTTGCCTATTTGTCTTAGACATTGTTTGTATGGTTGATATATACTCAAAATTAGTAAACAAAATACAAGAAAATTGATCGAGCTATCATGAAACGGCATTCAAATAAGGAAATAAGCATGACATTACATCAGACACAGTCGGGCGTTGCCGTATTATTGTTGGCATTATTAACGGGGTGTTCTTCTGGCTCAAACATGCAAGAAGAGTCCACCTCAACCATTCAGCGAGAAAAATCTACCCAAACAGATGCTACTGCAGAACGTTCCACTCAGGACGCGGCAGAATCTGAGCGTTTGGGGACAAAATGGGGCGATGACGTCGACTCAAAAGTGACGACTGTTGATCTGCGCCGTACGAGCAGTGAGCCTATCGAGCAGATGCAAGTCCGTTATGCTGATAAGTCTTATAATGGACGTGCGGTTAATAGCATATCACTACTGGCGGGCAAGATGGATTTTTCGATGGAAACGGACACAGATACGTTATCGATCTATCGAGATTCGGGTAATTATTACGTCCAAGGTCAAGCGGGTCAGGCCTACCGTTTGGTGTATCATAATAACAGCGACAACACTTATGAAATCGTCGCTAGTGTCGATGGAATCAATGTCCTCAATGGCAGCGCTGCCAGTCGCTATGACAGTGGATATGTGCTAAATCCAAATGATAATTTGGTGATTGAAGGCTTCCGTAAGAGCCAAAGCTCAGTAGCATCCTTTATATTTAGCAAACCAGAAAGTGCCTATGCTGCCAATACCAGCTCAGGCTCTATCAATAATACAGGTGTAATAGGTACAGCAGTTTATGGCCTATATGATCCATCTAAGCCGAAGCCTCAACAGCCGCAAGCTTACCCTGCGGACAATGGTTATGCGAAACCACCGCAGTAATGCCTATCGATAGAAAATAGATAACGCATAAAGAAACGCCAGTCGCATTAGCAACTGGCGTTTTTGTTCTTATTATTTAGGATTTGTGTAGCTTATACCATTTATAAAAACTAGAGTAGCAAGGAAAACGAGTGCAAGTACTACGCATTGTAGACTAAACAAGTTTGACACCGCTAATCGTAGTTTTTGGGATTGGTATTACAGCGTGACTGAGTTGTTTTCGCCCAAATTGGTCGCTTTTTTGCCATCCATTACGGCAGCAGTGGTCATCTTAAACATATTGACAACCGAGCTACCACTTAGCCAATATTCTGCACCATGTGGTACGACTTTAATCAGCTGTACATTTGGATCTTCTTTACCTTGCTCATAAAAAGCATTGTAGATCGGCGACCATAGCTCGTCTAATTTCTCTTGGTCTTCGACCAGTTCCGCTTTGCCATTAATTGAGACATAATTTTTGGCATCTTGACTGACATAAGCCAAGTTTACTTGCGGGTCTTTCTCAATGTCACTCACGGTTTCGGTACTCTTGTCACCGATGAACCAAATCTCTTTTGCACCGATGCTCGTCTCGCTCGTTGTCATTGGGCAGGCATGCAAATGACCTTCGTGAGTACGAGTTGTCATCATAGCAAACTTGATGTCTTTTACCAATTCTTGCACTTTATTGATATGGTCTTGTCTACTCATAGTAAATCTCCCTTTCTTTATTTTGATTAAGTCGTAGTGATTAAATAGTTGATTGTTTATAGTAGTTTTTATTCAGGCTAAGTGTTTTCCAAATTAAGCGTTTTTCAAATATCGAAAATCAGATGAATTGAGAAAAACAATCATCGCCTTAACAACTGAAACTAGAATACCGAGTTGTGACCTTTTGTTTATATAGGTTGCCCGTAAGGCGATGTGAGGGTTTGTAAGGACTATAAGCTTTAGGTAAAAATTGTGACGATATCGCTGTTAAGTTTCTATTGTGAAAGTACCATGTTGTAAAAGTAACAAGGGTTTCAACGATGGCAAAGATTTCACTATTATTGAATAGCAAGCATCAGCAATTTATCTTGGTTTTGACCTGCTTATTACAGGGCTTCTTGTTATAATACCCAGACCATTTACTTTGCATGGCAGAGATGCCTTGATCTTACGGATTATGCCTTTATGATGACCATCGCCGGACAACCGTTTCTTACCGATTTTCAGACGCAGCAACTCATCAGTCAGTTCCAGCAAAAAACCGAGCTAAATGTCAGCCAAATCCATACCCAGCAAGTGTATGTGTTATCACGAGAACTCGAAGGTGATGAGCATAAAAAAGCGCTAGACTTACTTGCTGTCGATAGTAGTACTGTCCTTGCAGCCCCAAAAAACAATCAGTTACAAGTCATCGTAGGTCCACGTTTTGGCACGATTTCGCCATGGGCAAGTAAAGCGACCGATATCTTTAATAACTGTGAAATTGCGATCAATCGCGTCGAGCGTGTCGTTGTCTATACGCTGACCATCGATAGCAAGATCAGTGAAAAGCTGTCTACTGCCGCTGAGCAGGTGTTGTTTGACCGTATGACGCAGAGTTTGGTCTATAACTTGAGCGATGTCAGTAAATTGTTCGACGATCAAGCGCCAGCATCACTGAATCATATCGATGTCATCGGACAAGGTCAGTCGGCGCTAGAGTCTGCCAACACCCAGTTTGGCTTTGCGCTATCTGTCGAAGATATTGATTATTTGATGAATGCGTATGTCAATGAGCTAAAACGCAATCCAACGGACGTTGAGCTGATGATGTTTGCACAGGCAAACTCAGAGCATTGCCGTCATAAGATTTTTAACGCTGAATGGACAGTCGATGGCGCAGTACAGCCAAAATCACTGTTCCAAATGATTAAGAACACTTATAAAGCCAATCCACAAGGTATCTTGTCAGCGTATAAAGACAACGCTGCGGTGATGGCAGGTTCTGAGGGTATGCGTTTTTATCCAATTCCTACCGACGCGATGGATGCCAATTCAATTCATCCTTATGACTTTCATCAAGAAGAAATCGATATTTTAATGAAAGTCGAAACCCATAACCATCCAACAGCGATTGCCCCTTATTCGGGTGCGGCGACGGGTGCTGGTGGCGAGATTCGTGATGAAGGCGCAACTGGTCGTGGCGGTAAGCCAAAAGCAGGTCTCACAGGCTTCCACGTATCACATCTACATATCCCAGAGCTTAGCGAAAAGTGGGAGCAGTCAGGTCAACTGAGTACGCAGGCTTACGGTACGCCAGATCGTATGGCAACCAGTCTTGAAATTATGACTGAAGCGCCACTCGGTTCAGCCAACTTCTCAAACGAATTTGGTCGCCCTAACCTATGCGGTTATTTCCGTAGCTTTCAGTTGGATACGTCAGCGGCAAAAGACGGCAGTGAGATGCGCGGCTATCATAAGCCAATCATGCTTGCCGGTGGTTACGGTAATATCAAACGCAACCTCATTGAAAAAAATACCATTCAACAAGGTGATTTATTAATCGTCCTTGGTGGCCCTGCGATGCAGATTGGTCTAGGCGGTGGTGCAGCGTCTTCTGTTGATAGTGGTTCACTTGATGAAGGCTTGGATTTTGCCTCAGTTCAGCGTGACAATGCTGAGATGGAGCGTCGTTGCCAAGAAGTGATGGATCGTTGTTGGGCACTAGCCGGTAGTGATGTAGATGTAAGTAATGGCGGCAAAGACGGCAACCCAATCGTTTCACTACATGATGTAGGGGCAGGTGGTCTGTCTAATGCCATGCCAGAGCTGGTCAATGACCACGAGATGGGCGCGGTACTAAATCTGCGTAAAGTTCCATCATTAGAAGCTGGCATGTCGCCAATGGCCATCTGGTCAAACGAAGCGCAAGAGCGTTATGTCCTCGCGATTCATCCAGAAAGCAAAGCCCAATTCGATGCGATCTGTGCACGTGAGCGTTGCCCGTATGCCATCTTGGGAACAGCCACGGATGTCCGTCAGCTAGTTGTTGACGATACGCTATTGGATGAGCAGCCAGTTGATATGCCGATGCAAGTATTGCTCGGTGGTACGCCGAAGATGAAGCGTAGCTTTGAGCGTCATGACACGAGCTTACCTGCATTAGAGTTAGGCGATGTTAATTTAGCTGAGTCTATCAAAGACGTGTTGCGTCACCCAACGGTCGCCAGCAAATCATTCTTGATTAGCATTGGTGACCGTTCTATCACGGGTATGGTAGTCCGTGATCAGTATGTTGGTCGTTATCAAGTGCCTGTATCAGATTGTGCTGTGACAGCGTCAGGCTTGATTGCGCTTGATGGTCAGGTGATGAGCGGTGAAGCCATGAGTATCGGTGAGCGTACACCAGTTGCGCTAATTAGCCCACAAGCCTCAGCACGACTTGCCATTGGCGAAGCGATTACCAATATCGCTGGTGCACGTATTGCACAGTTATCAGATATCACGATGTCAGCGAACTGGATGGCAGCTTGCGGTGATGATGCGGAAGACGCAGCATTATTTGACGCTGTTTATACCGTCGGCGAAGAGTTGTGCCCAGCACTAGGTATCGCGATTCCAGTCGGTAAAGATTCTCTATCGATGCGTGCCAACTGGACTGACAGCAGTGAAGCAGGTGAGACGGACAAATCAGTTGTGTCACCAATGAGCCTTGTGATTACCGCATTTGCTCCTGTGGTTGATGTGGCAAAAACGCTAACCCCTGAGCTAATCAATGGCGACAGCGCGTTCTACCGTATTGACTTGTCTAAAGGTAAGCTACGTCTAGGCGGTTCAATCCTTGCGCAGACGCTGAGCCAATTAGGTAACGATTGCCCAGATTTGGCACAGCCAAGCGACTTGGTTGACTTCTTTAACTTTGTCCAAGCGGGTAACGCGCAAGGCGTCATCAGCGCCTATCACGATATCGGTGATGGTGGTCTATTGGCAACTATCGCTGAGATGCAATTCACCAGTCGTCAAGGTATCAAACTGTCATTGACTGATGATAACTTACTCGGTCAATTGTTCAGCGAAGAATTGGGCGCGGTCATCCAAGTGTTACCAGAAAACTTCGCCGCATTGATGCAATTGGCAGAAGAGTTTAATGTTGCTGATATGCTCAGCCTCGTCGGTCAAAGCTCAGAAGAAGACAGCCTCATTATCCAAACGCCAACGCTTATGGGTGATGATACTCTCAGCTTTAGCCGTACTGAATTACAGCAAGCGTGGACTCAGGTCAGCTATCAAATCGCTCGTCGCCGTGATAATCCAGCGTGCGTACAGCAAGAGTATGACTTGATTGCTGATGCGAGCCATCAAGGCCTCATCGCTGCGCCGAACTTTGATCTCAATAAAAAAGTTGAAGAGCCGTATCTAAATAGCCGCGAGAATAAACCAAGAGTCGCTATCTTGCGTGAGCAAGGTGTCAACGGTCAGACTGAAATGGCAGCAGGCTTTACCCAAGCTGGCTTTGAAGCGGTTGATGTACACATGAGCGATCTACTGAATGGTCGCATTAATCTACGTGACTTTGACGGTCTGGTCGCTTGTGGTGGCTTTAGTTATGGTGATGTATTGGGCGCTGGCTCAGGCTGGGCGAACTCTATCTTGTTCCATGATGAGCTACGCATGCAGTTTGTCCGCTTCTTTGCCCGTCCTGAGACCTTCTCATTAGGCGTCTGTAACGGTTGTCAGATGATGGCTCAGTTAAAAGACCTCATCCCAGGTGCGGACAACTTCCCACGCTTCATCGCCAATAAATCCGCTCGTTTTGAAGCGCGTACGGTCAATGTGAAAATCGAGCGTACCAAGTCTATCCTGTTCAAAGGTATGCAGGATAGCATCTTGCCAATCGCTGTGGCGCATGGTGAAGGCTATGCCACGCTAAACAACAACGAAATCGACGGTATGGCCAAACACGGTCAGCTTGCGATGCGTTATGTCGATAGCCAAGGTCATCCAACTGAGACGTATCCGCTCAATCCAAACGGTTCGGTCGGCGGTGTCACGGGTCTGTGTAGCACTGATGGTCGCGTCACTATCATGATGCCGCATCCTGAGCGTAACCTAAAAGCCTACAACCACAGCTGGAAACCAGAAGAGTGGGACGAAGACGGCGCGTGGATGCGTATGTTCCGTAACGCCCGAGCTTGGTTGCGCTAGTCGCTACTCAGACCTCTAGTAATTGCTTATAGTTTTAGATAGCGGTTTTTTAAAATAAAAAGGTGGGCTCAAAGCTCACCTTTTTTGTGTTTGGGATTTGGGTGTTTTTAAGAGTAGGGGAGCTATTTCCCGCCTTCCGCTTGTATCTGCCAGTCTGGGCGCGGCGATGGCTACGGTTTGGGTTGTCGCTTGCTTCGCGTCGCCACCCCAAAACCTAGCTGTCGCAACTTGCCCAACCTAACAGGATACCGCTACAGTCGGGGCTAGTGGTGACATCGTGTTCTTATAAGTATTCGTCGTGGTTCGAGTCTACAAATTAAAAGGTCGGTAGGGTGGGTTAGCGGAGCGTAACACACCATTGGTATGGCGAAATAATAAGCAAGATATGTTAAGTCTGACTAGTCATTCATAAGTAGGGGGTGATAGAGTAGTTTGAACTTTTAATATATTTATATACTTTATCAAAATTCATAAGCTTTTTAGTTCTCCATCTATTCCCATTTACTAACGACTCAAAGCTACCGTTTCTAAGCATTAAGTTATCTACATGGTCAGTTACTATTATTTGAGGTGAAAATCCAAATTCCTCCTCTAAAGAAATACAGTAGTTATTTAGTTGATCGAAAATATTTGTGACAGACTTCATATCTTCGTCAATTTTATTATCATCCAACATCTCGATAGACTTTATTTCATCTTTTGAAAAACTCTTCTCCGTATCACGGCTAAAATTTGGGAAGTAAACTTGAGTAGGTTGATCTAAAAACAGTATAGATGGGATTAAGCAATCCTCACCTAATGAGACAAAATATTTGTGTAATGCAAGAAATAGCGTTAGATGAGTATATAACCAGTTAGCTCCACTACCCATTGACCTCAAGTAGATTTTTTTATTTTTATTAATATCGTCGTGATATAAGTCAAAACTTTCTAACGAAAATTTTAAATTTATTGGATCGTAAGCGTCTTCAAAGTCAAATTCGTTGCCAATATCATACATATACTCATTTATTTTTTTCTCGGATTCTTTTATGAGATCATTCATATTATACTTGCTAAGACTTTCTTTAACAGCTCTCAAATTTCCCCTGAGTTCAGTAAGTTTCGATTCAATTTTTGTATCTACAGCAGGATTGAGTAAATCAATGATACTGAACAACTTATACTTCTGATTATATATCTCTTCGGAAAAATCTTTTCTTTCTTGAATTCTTTCGTCGATACTTTCAAGTTCTTTCTTTTCTAACTGTAATTTCTTAACTTGTTTAATAAGCTCATTAGCCTGTATCTCAGTATCTGCTAGCAGTGTCTGAAGGGGCGCGCGCATTTCTCTCGTTACTCTAAGGGTATAGTTAAGCTTTTTAATAGCTGTTCAGCCGATTCAGGTAATTTACTGTGCTTAGTCTCACATAAAGGACAAACAGCATCGGAAACTTCAATTGCATCTTGATTAACAAGTTTCTCTGAGTTAAGTAGTTTATCTTCTTGGTCTAACGAATTTTCGATTGACACAATTTTATTTCTTACACGGTTTAGCTCAACAATTTTTTCAGCATGAGATTTGGAAATATCTACGTAACGCCTATGGAACATATCCGATGAAGAGTCGAAATTATCGGGATGTAAGAAATTTTTAAGTCTTTCTTTGCTTTCTATAGGGTTAGATATAATACTTTCTAATTTAACAGGATGATCAGAGAACCTCATTAGTGCATACATGTTTTTAAGTTCAGGTTCTAACTGTAATTCTTGCTGTATCTTGTAGCTAGTAAGTATTTCTTTCTCTTTCGTAAGTTTCTTTATTTCACTCTCAATAGCTTCTTTCTTTTTCATTTGTAGGAAGTAATCTTGCTTTACAAACCCTAAAAAAAACTTAGTATGTTTAATAACTTGTTCACGCTTTTCTTTTTCATCAAATCTATAGAATAAAGCGTGCTTATTCGCTATCAAGTTCTGATGTTGGAGTAAGAACGACATGTAGCTACGTATTGTTGGACGACTTTCTTTTTGTCCTTTATAAAATGTATCTAGTGTGGACTCATCAACATTATCTATATTTAGAAGCTCGTTTCGCATATATTCTTTAAATTTGCTGATAGCAAATTTATCATCAAAAAAATCTATATCAATTATATTTTTTTGATGTTCCTGAATGGTTCTAGTATAAATTCTATTGTTTTGAGGTTTTCTGCCGAAAACATATATTCGGTTTGAGATATTCATACAAACATAGTAAACTTTAGCATTATCAGTAATAATACCTTCAGGAATAGTATCTTCTGAACTACCTAAGCAATAGTCAAAAATCTCAATTAATGCACTTTTACCTGTCGAAGACGCACCTGTCACAATGTTTAGCCCAGCTTTTAAATAAACTGGATGTTTTTTGTCATTGTTATCTATCACACCCATTTCGTAAATTATTGACTTCATGGATTCACCCTCAATCCTTTATAAATTTCAGTAATAGATAAACCACTGAATAACTTTCCTAAGTTCGTAGCTTGTTTATTCAGTTGTACTTTATCGTATTTTCTATTGATTAGAATATTTAGAGATGACTTGTCAAAAGATACCCCATCGTTAATCATGCAATAACTTAAGCTTTGTGTAGATAATGCCTTTAAGGTGTCAATGCGCTCTTGTAAGTCGTAAAATTCTTTAGGATTCCCGAATTTAGTGAAAAAGTTTGAACGACTTTTACCAGACAGTCTTACTGTATCTAGTTTTTTAGATAGTTCAGGATGACTACATATCGGAATGATAAGTGGAAGTAGTAATATATTTTGCTCTACATCTTCCAATGAGTTGTAGAATGATACAATGTGACTTCCATACTTGAAGGGGTTGTAATAGTAGGTATGAACAGCGTCAATCATATCCACTTAGTCAATCTCCCATTTTAAGCCATCATTTTCATCATCCATAGAATTATGAATTAAGCCATTTTTATATGGTTTTGGAGTCATTTCACACTCTTGAACTTGTTCTGCTGGCTCGTCAATGAACTCATTATATAGAATTTTTGCACAATCTATCCTTGAATGATTTGGGTGTAGAAGTGAAGAATTTTGATGTTTTCTTTTAAATTTTCTTATCAAATTACTCTTGTATGTTTTAGTTATTTCTCTATATTTAGGTGATCGGACTGACTCTTCTAATAAAATATTCGTAAATTCAGCGTAGTTTCCTACAGCCTCAGGAATTTCGTCATAATGTTCTATATCTTTTATCTTCTGAACGAAAAGGTATTCATTATGCTTTAATAAGTCAATATCTGTTGCTAGTTCTCCAGTAAATGGAGGAAAAGAAAATTTCCCTCTGCTATATTTGCTCGTTAATTCTTCAAGTTTGTCTTTAAAATCGTGCTGATTTATGGACCAGCTATCTTCACCCATTTTTTCATAAACCCAACCAACAATCCCTTCGAAGTATTGATCTATATTATCATCAGGAATTCCTAGTGGCTTGTTAATTAGTTTCAGCTTCAAATTATCTATATTATCTGCACTGTCATTAATTAGCATCTTACCTAGTATATCTTTGATTATTTTATTATTAGAATCAAAGATAGCTTGCTGAAATTTCAAAACGCCTTTAGCGTCTTTCTTTGTTTTTTCGGCATCAGTTCTTTTATCATAAATACTACTTATGATACCTAGTTTTTCATCAGGAGTTTTGGAGTTCCAACCATAGAGTTGGCTTGTTTTTGATGTAGGCTGAGTTGTATGAAGAATTAAAAAAGCATACTGTGTATGATCAAAATCATCTTTAAGCCAATTATTCAGAGTATTCCAAAAATTGGCATGACCATCAGTAAGAACGTCCATTTGATCATAATGTTTACTTTCTATTTGTTCATTATTTTCTAATTCATTACCACGTATACTTATATCACCATCACTTTCAAACCAAATTGACTGACCTGCATTCAACTCAAAACACTTTTCAATACCAAGTAAAACCTGATAGTGAAATCCTCGTAAAGTAGGTAGTACACTGCTTTTAGTTGAATTCATTGTGATACCGCATTTAGATTTAAATCATAAGTTTTAGATAAAGTGAAGCTTAGCACTTAGATATCATACTTTACAACTAATGTTTAGATTAACTTATAGTAGATAAGTTTACTCGAAACCATCCCAGATTCTGTGTAACTGCCATTTAGATTAAATGCCTGCTGATGCGGTCATTAACTATGAGTAAAAGGTAAGCGAGCGAAGGTATTAACAACTATTCATCCTCTGAATGCTTCTGAGCCTCAGCAATCAACTCATGAATTTTAGCACTTTCCTTTAGCACGCAAGCATCATAAGCAGAGAGCGGCTCAAGCTCTTGTTCTTTTTCCTGATCTTGCTTGGCTTTTTCTGCGAGATACTTTTCAAGTTTTTCGGCTTCAGAATCTTCCATAGTTTATCCTCCATATGATTTTTACCCTATAAAAAACGGCACTGAAATCAGTGCCGTTTTATTAGTCGTGATAATTCAAAAGCTAACCACGACTCATCAAATATTGACGCACCACGTTATCAATCCCAGCTTAAAATCACCTTACCACATTGCCCACTTTCCATGATATCAAAGCCTTCTTGAAAGTCATCAATGTGCATGCGATGGGTAATGATAGGCGATAGATCAATACCGCTAATCAGCATTTGCTCCATCTGATACCACGTCTCCCACATCTCACGGCCATAAATACCTTTTAGGGTTAACGCCTTAAAAATAATCTTGCTCCAATCCACCGTGGTGGTGTTAGGCAAAATGCCCAAGAGAGAGATTTTAGAGCCGTTATACATGTTACTAATCATCGAATCAAAGGCCTGAGGCGAGCCTGACATCTCAAGCCCAATATCAAAGCCGTTCATTTTTAACTCAGCAATAGCACCTTCGATGGTTTCCCCTTTGGCTGGGTTTATGGTCATCGTCGCGCCCATTTTTTTGGCAAGCTCTAGGCGATAGTCGCTGATATCACTGACCACAATATTACGCGCCCCTGCGAAGCGACAAATTGCCGTTGCCATTGAGCCAATCAGCCCCGCACCCGTAATCAATACATCCTCACCAAGGACAGGAAATGAAAGGGCAGTATGCGTGGCATTACCAAAGGGGTCCATGATGGCTGCCATCTCATCGCTGATACGCTCATCGAGTTTGATGACATTATCGGCAGGTATCACCAAATATTCGGCAAACGCGCCATCGCGGTCGACGCCCACGCCGATGGTGTTTTCGCACACATGCAGCTTACCACGGCGGCAGTTACGGCAATGCTCGCAAGCAATATGGCCTTCGCCTGTGACTCGGTCACCTACTTCAAGATGCTTGACGCCATCGCCCATTTCACTAATGACACCGACGTATTCGTGTCCGATTATCATCGGCGTATTTATGGTCTTTTGTGACCACTCATCCCATTTATAAATGTGCAAATCTGTGCCACAAATGGCGGTTTTCTTAATTTTAATTTTAACGTCATTGATGCCAACAGTAGGTTCTGGCATGTCTTGCATCCAGATGCCTTTTTTGGCATGGGCTTTAACCAGTGCTTTCATACTTTTCTCTTATTTAACGGTGTTGTACTTAATGGTTGAATCTAGCGAGTGAATACCGAACAAATACTGAACGACGCTTAATCAATCACTTTCATTTGCTTGGCGACTTTGATAAAGGCGGTGATACACTTGTCTAGCTGCTCGCGAGTATGGGCAGCAGAGAGCTGGACACGGATGCGAGCCTCGTCTTTGGGTACGACAGGGTAAAAGAAGCCAATCACATAAATGCCTTCTTTAAGCAGCTCGTCTGCCATTTGCTGGGAGACGTTGGCGTCATAAAGCATAACTGCACAAATTGCCGATGCGGTGGGCTTGATATCGAAGCCCGCATCTTGCATTTTTTTCACAAAATAGGCAGTATTTTCATGCAATTTATCTTGTAGGGTATTGTCTTGCGACAGCATCTCAAACGCTTTTACCCCAGCCGCCGCCACCATAGGAGGAATGGAGTTTGAAAACAGATACGGGCGTGAGCGTTGACGCAACATCTCAACGATTTCTTTTTTGCCCGTGGTAAAGCCGCCAATAGCACCGCCAAATGCCTTGCCTAAAGTACCAGTGATCAGCTCAATATCACCACGTAGATTGAACAATTCAGTCACGCCGCCACCAGTGTGACCGACCACGCCTGCTGAATGCGACTCGTCAATCATCACCATGGCATCGTATTTTTGTGCCAATGCATAAATCTCATCCATTGGCGCGACATTACCATCCATCGAAAACACACCATCGGTGACAATTAAACGAAAACGCTGAGCTTGTGCCGCTTGTAATTGCGTCTCCAAATCCTGCATATCCGCATTGGCATAGCGATAGCGCGCCGCTTTACATAGGCGTACGCCATCAATGATTGAAGCATGATTTAACGAATCAGAAATAATCGCATCTTCACTAGTCAGCAGTGGCTCAAAGGCACCGCCATTGGCATCAAAACAGGCCGCATAAAGAATCGTATCTTCGGTATTAAAAAACTTAGAAATCGCCGCTTCTAATTGCTTATGTAAATCTTGCGTACCACAAATAAACCGCACCGATGACATGCCATAACCTGAGTTTTCGATGGCTTCGATAGCGGCCTTTTTAATCTCAGGGTGGTCAGACAATCCAAGATAATTATTGGCACAGAAGTTAAGCACCTCACGGCCATCAGTAATCTTAATGAGCGCATCTTGTGGAGAGGTAATCACGCGCTCGTTTTTATACAGTCCTGCCGCGCGTATATCGCTGATTTCTTGTTGTAGATCCTTCTGAAAGTCTTGATACATAAAGATTCCTTTTTTAATATTATTAGCGTTTGCTGAGGGTCTGTTGAATGTTTAACAGAACCTAATAATGTAGATATTAGGACTGCTGATAGAACCAAACTATTTGCGTATTAATAGGGGTTAAGCACAGATGTCTAAATACTGACGCACGACATTATCCATGCCTTGCTCCAGTGATTCAATCGTAAATGCATGACCAATCGACACTTCAGCGATATCACTCAGCGCGAGCAGATCAGTCAAATTATTCAAATTCAAATCATGACCTGCATTGACGCGGATGCCATTTTGATTGGCTAAGTTGATACAGTCGCTAAAGCGTTGCTTGACCTCATCGAAATCAATATTTTCATCGCTCTTACCATTACTGTAGGCGCGCGCCCATTCTTCGGTATACATCTCGATAGTTTGTACATCGCTCTCGATGACCGCTTTGATTTGTTCGATATCAGGGTCGATGAACACCGCACAGCGCGTACCGAACGCTTCCAGCTCTTTGCCTAACGTGGATAAAAACTCGTGATGTGTGATGATGTCAAAGCCATGATCGGAGGTCAGCTGATCGTCACTGTCTGGTACGAGCGTGCATTGATGCGGCTTTACTTCACGGATAATTTTTAAGAACTGCTCATTCGGATTGCCTTCGATATTGAACTCAATCTCTGGATAGTCCTTTAAGAATACACTGATATCATAGACATCTTGGTATCTGATATGACGCTCATCGGGTCTCGGGTGTACGGTAAAGCCTTTAACCCCTAGGTCAATCAGCTTCTTCACGAAGTACAACAGGTTAGGGTAGTCAGTACCGCGAGAGTTACGGATCAAAGCCAATTTATTCAAATTTACGCTAAACAATGTGCTCATAAAATTCCTTGTACAGCTCGTTTATTATTGATGATATGAAAGGGTTAATAAAAATCGTTGGTATCAGCATACTTCTTATTCAATGCCTTTAAAATAGCATAAGTCTCTAAGTCTACCGTTCCTGTTGGGTTACGGGGTCGAAAGTGTAGTTGGAACGCATAGACGACATCGCGACTGGTTTTGTCCCACTCGTCGCTACTGTTAACCTGATAGCCATAATCACGAAACTGCTGCTTCAGCTCAGGTATCGTGGCCGCTGCAAATGCGTTTGTATCCATAAAAGCAAGCTTATCAGTGTCATCATACCAAGCACCGATGCCATACTCTTTATATAGCTGCTGCCAAGGGAACTTTGCACCGGGGTCTATTTTGCGCGAGGGTGCCATATCAGAATGACCGATGATATTTTTCGGTGAGATGTCATATCTCGCGGTGATATCTTGTACCAACTCCGCGACCTTTTTAATCTGCCACTCATTAAAGGCGACATAATGGTCATAAGGATGATAGTCGAGTTCGCCATTTTTTAGTGCATCTTTATATTCAGGTGCAATTCCTGCATTGACGACTTCTATGCCGATAGAAGTATCGTTCAGGATTGTCCGTCCCGCAAAGCCGCCATCGCCCGCATGCCAAGCGCGTTCGTTTTCTGGTACTAGATTATAAATTTTATCATCGTCATTATCTAACACTAGATAGTGCACGCTGACCTTGCCCGTGGTCAGTGTTTTGATGGATCGGTCATTGTCTGACACCGTATAGTGCAGCACAATGGTTTTGATGCGTTCGCTTTTGCCAGTGGCTTGGTAAGTTTTACTATCCACGATGTAGCTTTCGGTAGTCGCTACTGGAGAGGTCGTGGTCACGCAGCCAATCAAGGGTAGTGTTAGGCCAAACGCTAAGAAGATGTTTTTTACCATGAAATGCTCTGTGTGAATAAAGGTGAGCTTTGATATAGTCGTTTCAATATAATTTGGATACAAGGAAGGCGAGCGAAAGTACTACAAATAGTAGACTAAGCGAGCCTGACACCGTATCTGATTTATATAGGATTGACTATACTTACCTTTATTTTTTTATTGATAGTAGATAGATGAGGTCGAGATATCTTTGAAAGCTTTTTTAATTCTTGCGAATCTTCTTCGCCAACACTTTCTTCCAACTGTCTTCTAAACACTCAATCGCAAGCCAAGGTTCAATGACTTCCGCTGCAAATTTTTCTTTTGAATTTGATAGCTGCCATAATGTCTCAAGTGTCGCAAAAGGATAGGGACGTTCGATTAAATAGACGGGCAAATCAGCGCTAATCATACCATCACGTACCACTTTGAAATACCAACCAGCGATACCTTGTTTGCTGACCCATGCCGCAATATTCGGTACTTTGGTAAACTGTCCAATTTGATCATTGATCTTGTAGCAGGGGCGGCGCGGTTGCACGATACGCAGTTGTAAATTATCAACATCATCTGTACTAGTAGCCGTATCACCATACTCAAAAACGTCACCAATGCAAACCGTAGACTCAGTCATTTCAGGTAGACCGTTGGCGGCTTCGGTCGTGAGATTTTCGCCCAACGTACCGACGCGGACTTTTAGACCAAATTCTGCATTTATTTTCTCATAAGTAGCCGTCGCTAATTGATGAACGGCTTTGAGTGGGCCGCCATGATGCTTGCGATCGGCTTGTTCGTCAGTAATTAATCCCATAAAGTTGACCGCGACAGGTGCGTTAATTGGTGCTTTATCGATGGCGCTCATTTCTTCACGAGTGAATGGCATGGCTTTGCCAGCGCGGACGCAGATTAGATTGGCGATATGTAGCGGCAGGGTTTGGTTAAAGTCGGCTACATTTTTTGGGGTAGAAGATATTAGCGTTGCTATATTTATAGGTTCTAAGCTCATAGGTTTTCCTAATCTATAGGGATTTATTAGGGGAGAGGCTACTTTAATACTGGTATTAATAATGCGTATTATCTTAGCTTAATCATTCATCTAATGCTAAGCATTCAGCCGCTTAAAATTTAGTAGTAGGTGAAAGGGTATTAGGGCGTGTCCCTAATCTGTAAAAGTAAGTATAAAGGCTTTAAAATAAAGAGACTATTTCAAACAGGGCTCTCTAAATTATGGCAAGAACAGTGCTCACCGATAATACATGGGAACA
>NZ_JAFCVA010000020.1:0-31358 GCF_049896785.1 Psychrobacter sp. TWP2-1-2
TCCCATGTATTATCGGTGAGCACTGTTCTTGCCATAATTTAGAGAGCCCTGTTTGAAATAGTCTCTTTATTTTAAAGCCTTTATACTTACTTTTACAGATTAGGGACACGCCCTAGTAATGTTGTTGCATATTTCGCTAATAATCAAATCACCCTAACTGAGTCACAAGCTGAACAAATTACTAAGGTTATAGAGAATAACAAACTAAGGCTGAAAGCAGAGCAATTGAATACAGAAGATTTTATAAATGAACTTGAAAACGACGAACAGTTTCAGCAATTTGTTGAAAGTATCAATCAAACCGTCATAAACAACAACACTGATAACCGAATACAGATTGATGGTAACAATAGCTCAGTCAATACTAGCAGAGGTGATTTCCTTAGGGATTCCAGTAGGAAGATAGAAGCTACTGGTAATTACACTGAGGACAACAGTGTTACTAATAATTATACAGCGACCAATAATGAAAAAAAGCACTAAGGCTACTACCACCACTAGCAATCTCTAACTTCGTAGGTCGTGTTGGTGAGTTAGTAGTCATTACAGAAGCTATGCAAAACTACCAAAGTCCTGTTTTGCTAAATGGTATGGGTGGCATGGGTAAAAGTAAGTTAATGAACCATTGGGTTCGAGAAGTTCATGACAATAAAATTAACAACATTTCCTTTCAACATATTATCCATATCGACTGTAGCGTTGATGTTGAAACAGGTTTTTTAAACAACTATAGCTTGCTTGCTCAACTCGGACTTAATCACTTATCGAAAGATAATACATCCAATAAACTAGATATAATTATCACTGCGCTTAATCAACTAGAAGAGTTACTGCTAGTACTGGACGATTTACCTTGGCAGGAAGATTTTTTAGATAACTGTGCTGACCAGCTAGCGCGATTGAGCGTTTTGCCTTGTCATCTGATTGCTACGTCACGTAGTCAAGACTATGACGACTTTAAACAAATTCATATTAACTCACTTTCTAAAAAGCAGTGTATTGATCTATTCTTAACCCATAGTAAGATTAGCACTGTAGAGCATATTGAAAAAGTTCAAGAAATTGTTGAGTTAGCCGGTAACCATACTCTGACTATAGAATTACTAGGCAAAACTGCTCATCGACAACAATATAGTCCAGACGAGCTATTAGAGCTTTTAAAGGAAAGACAGTTTCATATTGATACCAAAGTTCGTTATAAGAAAGACTCTACTTCAGTTAACGAAAGTATTGATAGTGCCCTGGGAAAGCTATTTTCTCTTTCTGGACTGAGTAAGCAACAGCAGGAAGTCTTATATCATTTATCTTTGATGGACAGTCAAGAGTTAAGTTTTGACCCCCTTATTGAATGGTTAGGTGAAGATCTGATTAAAGATAAGAGTATGTTGATGGAGTTGCTAACAAGTGGTTGGCTACAGATAAGTAATCTTAATAGCAATACTGACAATATACATAACACCCAATATTACCAACTACACCAAGTAGTTAGCCATGCCGTACTTACCAAATTTTGTAATGAATATAAAAGTCAAAATCGAACAGAGTTTCTACAGCATACGTTAACTCGGCTTGAAGAATACTATAAGCAACTTGAGTATCAGAGTATTCCAAAAATTGTAAATCAAAGACACCGGCTAGAAAAAGCGTGTTTGCCTGCACTAGTAGCTTATATTTGTAATAGCATTTGTATAACTATTGACCTAAATACATTAGAAAAAATAAATAATAGTCTAAATTTATTTACTGAATTCTGCATAAGGCAAGGTAAATATGATTTAGGTAAAAAAGCTATATTATCTATCATTAATCATATCAAATTAAACTTAGGTGAATATAATCTTTCTTATGCAGATACTTTGAACAACTTAGCTGCTTCATATCATATGACTGGAGATTTTGAACAAGCTTTAAACTCTTACCAAGAAACGTTAAAAATTGCAAAAAAACAGCTAAGTGAGGTCGATCCTGAATACGCTAAACGCCTTGCAAATCTAGCTAGCTTATACGAATCTATGGGAGAGTACGCGTTAGCTTTACCTTTGTATCAGCAAATAACGGCAATTTTAGAGAAAGATAAAAGTAATAATAGTCACGCATATGCGGTAAGCATGAGTAATCTGGCACTTTTATACTCAAGTATGGGCAAATATAAAACGGCTTTACCTTTTATTTTAACTGCGTTGAAAGTATTTAAGAAAGAAAAAGATGAGAATCACCCTAATTACGCCTCAAGCCTTCTTGTCTTAGCGCACCTATATGAAGAAATGGGTGAATATAAGAAAGCTCTTCCACTTTATCAAATGGCTCTTAATATTAGAAAAGAGAGGTTGAGTGAAGTTCATCCCCTTTACGCTTCGAGTCTCAACGCTTTAGCTGGTTTATATGAGATTATGGGTGACTATAAAAAATCATTAGCACTGTATAATAAAACCCTTGAAATAAGAAAAGCAACCCTAGGAGAATATCATCCCGATTATGCCACAAGCCTTAATAACTTAGCGTTTATTCATCATAGAATGAAAAATTTTGAACAAGCACTTCCTATGTACTTACAGTCTTTTCATATCAGAAAAAAAGCTTTAGGTGAGAATCACCCAGATGTTGCTGCTAGTCTTAATAATTTAGCAGACATATATAAATTAAAAGGGAACTATGAAGAATCGTTATTATTAAGCCAGCAAGCACTTGATATTAGAAAAGAAAGGCTTGGTGTTTATCACCCTCTCTATGCCCAAAGCCTCAATAACTTAGCTTGCTTATATGACGAAATAGGAGAGTTCAAAAAAGCTATCCCTTTTTATATACAAGCTATAGTTATAACTGAAAAAGCTTTAGGGCATGAACATCCTTACTCTAAGAATGTTAGAAACAGTTATTTGATAGCAAAAAGGTTATCTGATGATAGTAAGATATAACTTTCTTATTTTATTTATTGCTTATACTACCTTACCCTAAACTTGAACTACGTCTAAACTTAGTTAAAGTTATCAATAATCAACTTCGGGAGTGTTTTAGCCCTGATAGTAGCGGTATCCTAACGCAGACGATGGCGATGCGGACTATGGCTGGGGGCGGTCGCTCGAATGTTGGAACGCCACCAGACAAACTAGTCCGCACGCCATCGACAAGTTAGATACAAGCGAATAGCAGGATTAGCTCCCACAACTAACCATTCTTCAAGAACTTATAAATCTATTTCTCAAAATCTAACCAAAACTCCCCGCTACATCACAATATTTGAATTCCTAAAACTCTCCTCCCTACCACACAGCCATTGAATTCCAATCTCGCATCGGCAACAATGTCATTATCTATTTATAACGTTCAATATAAAAAACCATTCGAAAAAAAGGACAAATAATGAAACTGCGCATTTTAAAATCTGCCGTGACCAACCCTTGGTTTAACCTCGCGACCGAAGATTGGATATTTAATACGCTCAATCCCGACTCGCACACGCTATTTTTATGGCGCAATAGCGAGACTGTGGTCATTGGGCGCTCGCAAAACCCATGGGTAGAATGCAAAATCGATAAGATGGAAGCCGACGATGTGTTTTTGGCGCGGCGTCAGAGTGGCGGTGGCGCAGTGTTTCATGATTTGGGCAATACCAACTTTACCTTTTTATCGCCCAAAGATGACTACGATCAAGCAGCGAACTTTACCATCATCATCAATGCGCTAAAAAAGTTAGGCATAGACGCGGATTTATCAGGTCGTAATGACATGCAAGTCGGTGATAAGAAAATATCAGGCAGCGCCTTTAAACATGCAGCCGATCGTAGCTTTCATCACGGGACATTACTCGTGAACGCCAATATGCAGAAGCTCGGCGATTATCTCAATCCGCATCCGCTTAAGCTAAAAGCCAAAGGCATCAAGTCCGTGCGTGCGCGCGTCGCTAATTTGGTTGAGTTTAATGAAGACATCAATCATGAGACGCTATCCGAGGCGATTATCGAAGCGTTTTGTGAATACTATCGCGACAAAGATTATGGCGACACTACGCCAATAGAAGCGTTGGATGAAGCCAGTCTCGCGCAGCAGCCATCATTAAATAAATACTATGAGCAAATGGCAGATTGGGATTGGCGCTTTGGCAAGACGCCTGAATTTACCCATCATATTGAGACGCGCTTTGATTGGGGCATTATTGATTTGCATCTTGATGTGAAGCAGGCGGTGATACGCGAAGTGGTCATTTTCTCTGATGCGCTAAACGTTGAATTGATTGACCTGTTAAAAAACACACTGACTAACGTTAAATATAATAAAAGCGATATTAAAACCAAGCTCGATGAATTAGGCAAAGCGCATCCTGAGTTGGCAGCGCAGATTGATGACGTGTCTGTGTGGCTAATTGGAGAGATGGAAGGTTAGATTTTTGCTTATACTAATACTGATTAAAAAGTCTCAAGTCCTTACTACCGTCAGTCATTCTAACGCTTTTATGCTTTGCGCAGGCTAATCTTGAGATATGAGCTCTGCTTCTAGTTAAACTTAAGTTTGATATTTAACGCTTTAGCCATCTATAATGTGATGCAAATAATAGACTCCAGTTAAGAGTCTACACTTTGGGCATTTAAGCAAGGTAGCACTATGGCAGCCTATATCACAGTCGGCGCAAAGACCTCTCACGGTGGGACGGTCATCTCCGGCTCACCGCACACCACTCATAACGGTATCCCAATCTCGCGTATAGGCGATAAAGTCATTTGTAAAAAATGCAAAAAGGTGACCACTATTCTTAGTGGTGATGCCTCTTTTATCATTGATGGCGCGCCCATTGCTCGTGGCGGTGATGTCACCAGCTGCGGCGCTAAACTAATCGCTAGTCAGCAGTCATTTGCAGAGTCAGGATTTGATGTGGGTAGTATTGAACAGGCAGCGCCTTTGCAGTTTGCGAAGTCGGAGCCTGATGTTTTATTTGGGAATAGCTTTGTAGAGGATGATGAGGAGCCTACTGAAGATGACTATGTCATCACTAATTTAGGTGATGACGTTGATGAAATTGCAGCTGGCTCACCTACGTTGCAGGAAAATATCAAAGATTTGCAAGAAGCAGGTTGGGACATAATGTATGGTCCTGATTCTGAAGGAACATATACTAATTATGAAGATAAAGAAATAGTAGTTTCTGAATATTATAAAGATAAGCCAGCCATGGCTATGCATGCGCTCACTCATGAGGTAGGTCATGCTACCTATCAAGGAGAAATCGACATATCAAGTAGAGATGCTTATATTGATAGCAAGCTAAAAGGAGAAGGAGGCGCTGCGATTTACAGTGTCATGATCAGAAAAGAGTTACTAGATAATGGTGCCATAGATATTATGAAACCGCATAGTGATCCAAATGAGCTTAAAACTCTTGTATCAGCATATGAGAAATATGGTGATGATCATAGCGCTTGGAGTGAAGCGGGAAAAGTATATGGAAATCGTAAGACATCTACTACAGGTGAAAAATATAACGACTTTTACGGTAACCGTTATGATGAATATGAGAACGAAGGCAATTTAAATGAGCTGCTATTGAATTTTTAAAAATAGTATTTACTACAGTAAAATAAATTTTTACTAATAATAGTAGTTTATTAAAAAATATAGGTTGATACTTGTGACTAACGATAAAACAAAAAAAATCATTAGAAATATTTTACTATTAAGTACAATAATGTTTTATTGCACAACTGCCCACTCATCTATTACTATGAACAATGCATCCCATATAGATATTGATAGCTTAAATGAAGAAAAACGAATGCTTTTTGACACAATTGACTATTTTTCAAATAACTACCCGTATTCAATTCATCAAGTTGAAAATTTTTATAACCATCAGTTTCAATTAATTGAAGTAGCGCATGGTCTTAATAATTTTTTTGAAATTTCTCAGGACACAAACGAGCATCCTTTTATTCAGGACATAGACTTAAGGGTAAGTGATATAAATAGTAAGTTGCTTATTATTGATTTCAAAAATCCTATCTGCTTCAATAGTTCTGAATATAATAAATTAATATCTGATTACAAAAAATCTTATAACAGTCACTTTCAATCATACTACCGCGTTTTAGATAAAAAGAACGATATAGGAAAAGTCTTTCTGACCAATAGGTTAGTTATTGTTGGCATAAAAGATCACATAAGAGGCTACAGCTCCTCCTCAAATCAAAGCAACAACTCAAAACCTTTAAAAATAATCAGTGATTTAGAGAAAGAAAATAATAGTCGATGTATTACTAACTTAACATTTAATACATTTGATTCGATAAAACCAAAACGTTATGGTCGCTACATTAGAAAATAAACGATAGATGGTTCTGTGGTTTTATACTCAATGATACATAGCGCCCAGAATAGCTTAAATATCAGGGACACATCTACCCCAAATCTGGCTTTGAATATAAGGCTTTACCGATGGCGGTACGGTCATCACTGGCTCTCCGCAAACCACTCATTATGGTATTCCTATCGCTCGTCAGGGAGACAAAGTCGTCTGCAAGAAATGCAAAAAGGTTGTCACTATTATTACTGGTGACCCATCCTATATAGTAGATGGTGCGCCTGTTGCTCGTGTAGGTGATATAACCAGCTGCGGCTCAAAACTAATTGCTAGTCAACAAGCGTTTTCAGAGTCGGGTTTTGATGTGGGCAATATTGAACCATTGCAGTCTGCAAAGTCGGATTCAGAGAGCTTATTTTCTAACTTTGCAGCTTCCGATGACAAAAATTCTGAAACTGAAATGTCTGATGAAGAACTGGGAATCTGGGTTGATGTATCCACTAAAAAGGCATTACAAGATGGTGGGCTTTGGGCAGGAGCAGGTACACGTGAAGAGCTGATTTATCAGGAACGTGCTAATTCACTATGGATCGATGTTAATGGTGATCCCAAGAAGTTTTATGAAGGTATGCAAAAAATTAGAGATGAGGCGGGATTAGTTTTTGACATTATGACATTTCCAATGGGTTTAGGTGCGGTATCTGTTAAGACTGGAGTCAAAGCTGGGCAGTACGTGATTCGAAAACGAGCGGTAAGTAATAACAATATCTACAGAGACTCTGAAAAAGGTTTCGACTGGACTTCTACTAAGAAAAGATCTCCTAATACAAACCTAGCAGAGCATTGGAGTAAACATAGCAAAGAATTTCCTGAGCTAAAATCTCAAAATGACTACTATCGTCATGCTCAAGAGTTTGTCAGTGACCCTCCGCGTGGAACTTTAAATAAAACAAGAAAGAATGGTGATACGGTTTTATATAATCCGAAAACAAACACATTTGCCGTCAAAACGAAAGATGGTGCACCTCGAACAATTTTTAAGCCTGATGCTTCCACACATCCCTACTCAACTAATTTGGAATATTTTCATGCTCAATAGAGAGTTACACAGTTGTAAAATATGCGGTTACTGTGATGAGGATTTCTTGCCATGGGGTCTTGACGGTGAATTCCCATTATATGAAATATGTCCTTGTTGTGAAGCGGAGTCTGGTTATGAGGACTTTACCTTAGAATCAATTATTCATAATCGTAATAAGTGGATTGAATCTCCAAAATTTAAATCGGATGAGAAATATAGAGAACAATTAGTTAACTACTTAGAATATTTAAAGCGCATTAAATAACCTAGTTTTGAAAAATATTATTGAGTATGTAGGAAAATAATCAGTGAAAATAAGAGGTAAAAAATATAAGTTATCTGATATTTCACTTCTTGCTTTCGTTATTATTTTATTTATATGGACTGTAGACTTAGAACCAGATAAAGAGCTAGAAATATATCAACAAGAATTAGTTGCGAAGGAAAGTTGGTTAATATCTCAATTAAATGATATCGCCAATTTTATTAACTTCAACAACAGTGAATATGATTACATTAATCGAGAAGTTTGGTTCACTGCTTGGTATGTCAGTCCCGAGTTTGATAAGAATAAACTGTTACATTTACATAGCTTTCTTCTCAAGGAAGGCTGGATAGATATGACTGATAAAATTGAAAAAAACGATTATATAGCTAAGACCTCAAGTAGATCTGATAAAACAGCTAAACGTGTTCGCATTCTATGCAAAGATAAAGCTACCATTTTCATGTATATGACCGATATGCAAAAAGATATCGAATATAGTTCTACTAAAGTTAGAACTTTAGTAGAACTATTATATGACTATAATTTGCCTTGTTATGACTTGAATGAAAAACAATATAACAATCCTAGCACTATAGAATTGAATAATTAATACTATTCCCTAAAAATTAATAGCTAGAACAACTAACAAAAGGAATTTTGATGTATCAAAGAAGAATTATCCCTTTAACCCAGTCTATATTCCTAGCGACAGTGCTATCCAGTAGCTTAATAACTTCTGCTTGTTCAGCGGAGTATTCAAACACACCTATATTATCTAATCAAAGCACCCCTACTGAAATATATAAACTCGGGCTAGCCTACTACGAAGGTGACTCAGTCCCTGAAGATGATGACAAAGCTTTTGAATTATTTCAAAAAGCTGCCGATCAAGGCTACGCACCTGCTAAACATTATCTAGGTATTATGTATTATGAAGGTTTGGGCGTAGATCAAAATTATCAAAAAGCATTTGAATGGGTTAAGCAAGCTGCTAACCAAGGAGATTCTGATGCTCAATTTGATTTAGGTGTTATGTACCACGAAGGTATTGCTGTTAAGCAAGATGATTTCAAAAAATTCGAATGGTTTCAAAAATCCGCTAATCAAGGAGATTCTGATGCTCAATATCGTATAGGCATTATGTATTATGAAGGTAGTGGTGTTGAGCAAGATTACCAAAAAGCAATGGAGTGGTATGTATTAGCTGCTGATAATGGATCTTTTGATGCTCAAAACAATATTGGTAATTTTTACGAATACGGTTATGGTGTGACACAAGACTATGACAAAGCTTTTGAGTGGTATACCAAAGCGGCTGACCAAGGGTTAGATGTGGCACAACTTAATATTGGTGGTCTCTACGAGAATGGCTATGGCGTCCCTCAAGACTATGACGAAGCTTTTGAATGGTACAAAAAAGCGGCCGATCAAGGCAATCAAGAAGCCAGCAATCGCATTGGTAGATTGGTCATGAATAGTAAAACTGACGATGAAGGTATCGTTATTTATAGCACCCAAGAAACTGGTCTCACATTGGGTGATATTGAAAACATGAGCCAATGATAATGACGGCTGTATGAACCAGTAGTTTTTAGCTCATATAGCTACTAATGTATGAAAGGTCTAACAGTTCCATCACTCCGCCAAACTATCCAACATCGTCTTCACTTCAGTCACATACTGACCCAAATCTGGCTCTAAATGAAAACCTTCTACTGGAATGGGTAAGCCTTTTTGTTTACCTAGCCTAACGATAATCGCGTTCTCTTCTGGCAGCACCAATACCCGCTGACCTAAGTGACCAAGCATGGCGTAAAATGGAATCGGACTGTCCATATCCGTCCACACCGAATGTCCGTAAACTTGCGCTTGCCCTTCTGCAAATGCTGCGGCATTGGGCGTAATCATAAAATCAACGTGCGCTTTGCTAAGCAGTTGCTCACCTTGCCATTCACCACCATTCAATAGCAATTGCCCAAATTTTGCAAAGTCCAATGCACTGGCATTTAAACAGCAATAAACCTTCTCAATATTTTTTGAACCATCAAGTGACCAATAGCCGTCACCTTGCATTCCAAGTGGTTGCCAAAACCTCTCTTCTAAATAGCTAGAGATAGTATAACCATGCTCTGCGAGCGCCCGTGATAATGCAATACCAAGCATTTGCGTATCGCCTGAGGAGTATTCAAATTGACCGCCACACTCTTCTACAAACTTACGATTGACCATTTGCTTAACTAAGTTATGACCATAGTAGGATTCTGCCGTAGGGTTAATAGGAAAATAATAGTCTTCCGTCCAATCATAGCCTGAGGTCATCGCTGATAAATCTGCGAGCGTGCAGTTTTGCGCATATTTGTTGCCTGCGTATTCAGGCAGCCACTTGCTAATCGGCTCATCGACACTACCAATATAGCCGTCTTCAACGGCTTTAAGATAAAGCATGGTCGTGATGGTTTTTGCCATCGAAAAGCTATTGGTATGTGAATTCTCATCGTAACCTTGCCAGTAATTCTCATACAGCAGCTTGCCATCTTTGATAATCGCAAAGGCGACAGTCTCGTCGGTATCTAAGGCATTTTGCAAGGTAGGTGTGAGTTTGACTTGCTCAAAGTTGGGATCTTTGTCCAACTCGATATGATCTTTGGCAGCAATAGTCCGATTATCAAAATCAACATAGTCATCGATATTAGCGGTATTTTCACCTTTAAGATAAGTGAGTTGCAGACCTCTAAAAATATAAGTATTGCCCGTCACCACTAAACCTAAACTAATAAGAATTAATAACGCTAAAGTAGGTAAAAATATCCATTTAAACAGGGTTTTTAACACTACCATTATAAAATCCTTTTTTATGGCGTGATTGGTGCGTACGATTGAGTATCGCTGATAGGTTTAGCGTAGCATAGATATGAATTACTGAAAGTTAAAATAAACTTATGTTTATTATAAAGTAACTGCTATATTCAAGCTTATGGAGAATAATATGAAAAAATTAACCTTAACTACAATCAGTACTTTAGGCATTTACCTCTTATCCACTTATGCAAACTCAGCCAGTTTTGATTGTAATAAAGCTTCTACTTGGATAGAAAAAACTATTTGTAAAAGTCCTGAGCTATCCAAGCTTGATGAAGCGATGGCAAAAAAATATATAAAAGATCTCAATAACGCAGCTAATGACGAAGACAGCGAAGTATATAAAAATAATGCAATTATAGATCAGAAATTATGGTTAAATTTTCAACGGAATACTTGTAAAGATACCAAATGCCTTATACGTGAGTATGAAGAACATATCGGAGAAAAGACAGGTTCTGACTGGAACGATGATTTAGATTCTTCTGATTTACCTGATAAAAATGCGTTTGGAGAATTCTCTAAAAACTTCCAGATTTTAGTATATAACGTAGACGGCAAACGCAACAATACTTTTCAAGATGCAACGAATACTTTATCGATTAATAAGGTTGATAATAAACCTCATATCTCTGTAATTGAAAGCATCCTGATTTTTAATAATTTACACACCTGTGAGATTGAAGGAAGCATTGCAACATGGTCACAAAATCACTGGGTGATTTATGATAATAGCCAAGATAAAGAAGTTAGGCTAAGGTTATATCCTGCACCTTATAAAGGTAAGAATCAGTTACTATTAAGAGACGTTGATTATCAATTTAGCTCAGGGCGTTGTGGAGTGCGCGGCTATTTTGACAGTATTATATTAGAACGTCAGTAAGTGAGCCGAGTGTCTTAATATTGCCTGAAGCAATATTATGCTGAACTGAAGCTCTATTACAAGAAACTAAATCTACCAAACCAAAAAAAGCGGCAAGATAATCTATCTTGCCGCTCTCATTACTTCTGAACTAAACCCTAAATCGCTGCCGCAACCTCAGCACCATCTCTTATGGCACGCTTAGCATCCAACTCAGCAGCAAGTTTTGCGCCACCGATTAGATGGTATTGCGCATCTGGTGCATCACCGACATTTGGCATCAGCTCTACGACCGACTCTTGACCAGCACAGACCACAACGCTATCGACACGCAATAGCTGGCTTTGACCTTGGTTATTAGTGATCCAAATGCCTTCATTAGTGATCTTATCGTACTGAGCACCTGATACTTGGATGACACCGTGTGATTTGACATGGGCACGATGTACCCAGCCCGAGGTTTTATTGAGACCACTGCCCAAGCGACCTTTAGTACGCTGCATCAAGTACACTTGGCGGATAGGTTTGATGGCTTCAGGCTTAATCAGTCCACCATCAGTTTGATAGTTGGTATCATTAGTCACACCCCACTCTTCACGCCACTCCTCGATAGACTGCGCTTTTGGACGATAGCTTGGATCTTTTAAAAGTTCAGAACCTAGCTCATCAAGCGGCTGACCATGTTTGGCGGTCAGATATTCACTGACGTCAAAACCAATACCACCTGCACCGATGACGGCAACCGTGTCACCAACTGATTTTTCACCAGAGAGTAATTCCGCATAGCTCATTACTTGTGGCAAATCCGCGCCTTCCAGTTTGCCAGCTAGGCTTCTAGGGACAACACCAGTTGCGACGATGACATGGTGGAATTTGGCTTTCTCAAGCATGGCTTTATCGACTTTGGTATTAAGTTTAATCTCAACGCCTAAGTGCTCAAGCTCGTTGATATAGTAGCGGATGGTTTCAAAGAATTCTTCTTTACCAGGGATGACCTTTGCGTAGTTAAACTGACCGCCTAAGATATCTTTTGCTTCAAACAAGGTTACCTCATGACCACGCAATGCAGCAACGTGCGCCGCTGACATACCAGCAACACCGCCACCGATGACGGCGACTTTTTTAGGTTTCTTGGTTTTCTTATAAACTAATTCTGTCTCATAACACGCTTGTGGATTAACCAGACAAGTCGAGCGTTTATTTTCAAAGGTATGATCGAGACAAGCTTGGTTACAGGCGATACAGGTATTGATGCGTTCGGCTTGACCATCTTTGGCTTTATTGACCCAATGGGCATCGGCTAAAAATGGACGCGCCATTTGAATCATATCAGCCTGACCACTAGCCACGATTTCTTCTGCCGTTTCTGGCATATTGATACGGTTAGCCGCCATCATGGGAATGCTAATATGCTTTTTAATTTCAGCAGTGAAATCAACAAATGCCGCACGCGGTACGCTGGTGACAATCGTCGGTACACGCGCTTCATGCCAGCCGATACCCGTATTCATGATGGTCACGCCCGCTTCTTCTAACGCTTTGGCAACGGTAATGACTTCGTCCATCACGTTGCCGTCTTTGACCAGATCAATCACTGACAAGCGGAATAAAATAATAAAATCTTCACCAGCAGCTTCGCGTACGGCTTTGACGACATCGACCGCCAGCTTCATACGACCTTGAATATCACCGCCATATTCATCGGTACGTTGATTCACATGACGCGATAAAAACTGATTGAGCAAATAACCTTCTGAGCCCATGATTTCCACACCGTCATAACCCGCTTGCTTGGCAAGTTTAGCTGAACGGGCATAATTTTTTACCGTCTGTTCGATGTTTTTAATGCTCATCTTACGCGGCTTAAAGGGTGAAATTGGTGATTTTATTGGACTAGAGGAGACGACAAACGGATGATAGCCGTAATGACCACTGTGCAAGATTTGCATGATGATTTTGCTGTCATATTTATGAGCCGCACGAGTCACACGCTGATGGTTAATCACGTCCGCTTTGCTATTCATGGTACCACCAGCAGGGAGTAACCACCCTTCGCGATTGGGCGAAATACCGCCCGTGATCATCATCGCCACGCCGCCTTTGGCACGTTCTGCAAAATACGCCGCTAGTTTGCCGTAATTATAAAAACGGTCTTCAAGCCCTGTGTGCATTGAGCCCATCACCATGCGGTTTTTAAGCGTCGTAAAGCCTAAATCTAGCGGCTCAAATAAATGTGGGTAGTGTTCATTGGTGCTAACAGTCTCAATGGTATTGGCAGTGCGGCTGGCGGACATATCATTTTCCTTATGAATGGTTTGTGGAAATGCTTATTAAAGCTGGCCGTGCTTTTTAAAAGTTAAGATTTTTAAAAATGAGGCTTTTAGAAATAGTTAAGCGATAGGATTTAATATCACTGGTATCGTAACACACCGCCATTATCATCAGCTATGCAGACAAGCGACTGATGAGTGAACACTATGTGCATTAGACTAATTGATCATGCGATCCAATATAAGCAAGCGCTAAAAACATACTCGCTTTTCACAGAGCATTGTCTATAATGGACGAACAAATATTTACCGTGAGTCACCTATCGGCGAGTTGCTACAAGGAAGGTCAGCAAAAATATTAATAACTTATCAAATCGTGATAAATGGCGAAGCCAACTTTATAGCAAGTTTGTAGCGTATTCACCGAATTATAACAGCAAGATAAAGGACTATCCCCATGACAGACTTCCATACCGGTCTCGGCAAAAATGCTGCCAATCATCAACCGCTTACCCCTATCGACTTTATTATCCGTAGTGCTCAGGTCTATCCCGACAAAACTGCCATTATCTATGACGATTTAACACATAATAATCTGACGCAAACGTGGCAACAGACTTATGATCGTTGTCGTCAATTGGCGGATGGTCTACGCAAATTAGGCATCGATAAAAATGACACTGTCGCCGTCATGATGCCGAACACCCCAGCGATGATCGAATGCGCCTTTGGTGTACCGATGTCAGGCGGGGTACTTTGTACACTGAACACCCGCCTCGATATCAACGCCCTGACCTTTTGTCTGCAACACTCAGAAGCCAAAGTGTTGATTCTAGACAGCGAGTTTGCTGAACATGCTGAAATTATCGATGAAGCCTTCCCTAACCTAATCGTGATTCATGCGACAGATGCGGCGCTCGATATTAAACGTTTTGGCAGCATGAGCTACGAAGCATTAATCGCCAGCTCAGACAGTTTGGATAATTGGGAAAAGCCGCTCGATGAATGGGATGCTATCGCCCTCAATTATACCTCTGGTACCACTGGTAAGCCCAAAGGCGTGGTGTATCATCATCGCGGTGCCACGCTCAATGCCGTCTCTAACATTTTAGATTGGGATATGCCCAAGCACCCGATGTATTTATGGACACTGCCATTGTTTCATTGTAATGGTTGGTGTTTCCCGTGGACGATTGCAGAGCGTGCGGGCGTCAACGTCTGCTTGCGCAAGATTGATGCTGATTTGATTTTGCAACTGATTGCCAAGCATAAAGTCAGCCATTATTGCTCAGCGCCTGTGGTGCATAATATGATTGCTGGCGGCAAGCCTGAATATAAAGACGCCATCAATCATGAAGTCAAAGGCTGGGTCGCTGGTGCGCCGCCGTCTGAAACCATGCTCGCCGCCATGGAAGCCATGGGCTTTCATATCTCGCACGTTTACGGTCTCACCGAAGTCTATGGTCCAGTCACCGTCTGCGCGGAACAAGCAGAATGGGATGAACTGGATGTCGCTACTCGTGCACAAAAGAAATCACGTCAGGGCGTAACGTCACATTTAATGACAGGCTTTGAGCTGTTTAAACAAGGCACCACGGAGCCGGTTGCCGCTGATGGTCAAGAGATGGGCGAGCTAGCATTGCGCGGCAATATGGTGATGAAAGGTTATCTAAAAAGCCGTAAAGCCACCGAAGAAGCCTTTGCTGATGGTTGGTTCCGTACTGGTGATTTGGGCATTAAATATCCTGATGGTTATATCAAAATCATGGACAGGCTCAAAGACATCATCATTTCAGGTGGCGAAAACATCTCTAGTATCGAAGTCGAAAACGTCTTATATAAAATGCCAGAAATCCAAAGCTGTGCGGTCGTCGCCGCGCCGCATGATAAATGGGGCGAAGTACCTGTCGCCTTTATCGAGATTCATGAAGGCAGCACCTTGCAGCGCGACCATGTGATGGAACATTGCAAGCAGCATTTGGCGGGTTTTAAAGTGCCCAAATATATTATCTTTGCTGAAATTCCAAAAACCAGCACCGGTAAAGTGCAGAAATTTGAGCTGCGTCAAGCGGCTAAATCATTAGCACACGAAACGCCAAAAGTAACGGCTAGCGCCAAGTAAGACTTTATCATTAAGCCTTAATAATACGGAAGTATCGTTAATATTAATGAAGCATCATTGATAAAAAAGGGTCAGCCTAATTGAATTAGACTGACCCTTTTATTGCGCTAAAAAAACCAAACCAATGTTAATTAAGCTTAGGTTCTAGCCACTGATACACCAACATCCCGACTATCATCGCAGGGATAAAGACATAAGCCTGCCACTGTCCTGTACCAAGCAGCACAATACCGGATCCTGGGCAAATACCAACCAAACCCCAACCGATACCAAATAGCATCGCGCCGATTAACAATTTTTTATTAATAGTGGTTTTGGTTGGCATCTCAATTGATGACCCAATCCAGCTGGTCTGTTGACGCTTAGCCAATTGTACACCGACTATCGCTACCATTAGACCGCCGCCCATCACCAGTGCTAGAGAAATATCCCATGCACCAAAGACGTCCAAAAAGCCCTGTACTTTAACAGGATCGGTCATGCCTGATATCAGCAGTCCAAAGCCAAATAACAACCCTGCCAGTAATCCAATTATATTTTTTAGCATGTTTTTTCTCGCACCTAATGTGTTAATCCAAGCGGTTATAACTATCCGATATAAACAATAGTCATCGCTATCTTCGCAACGTACTGTCTACGTGATTTTTAAATCAAACCCAAGGCATGACGACCAATGTAAACGGTCACAATACCAAATAACATAAAGGTCACCGTCGCCGCCATCGATCGTGGTGACAGTCGCGCATTACCGCAGATACCATGTCCACTGGTGCAACCTGAACCCAAACGTGTCCCAAAACCAACCAGTAATCCTGCCCCAATAAGCAGTGGCAAAGAGCTACTAATCTCTATATCGGGCAACGGTTTTACCAGACCATAAAGTAATGGCGAGATAACAAGACCAAGTATGAATAACACCTGCCACATCTCGACGCGCTTGGGTTTAAGAAGACTTGAGAAAATACCACTAATACCCGCAATACGACCAATGCCCAATAGCAAGATGACCGTTGCAACGCCTAGCATCAGACCGCCTACCAAGGAAATTGGCGTAAAGGCCTGCCAATCTATTTGTATACTCATAATATTTACCTAAGCCAATTTTTATCAAAACAGTTTTGGATGTCGTTTTATATAAATACATTATATTATAAAATATAATAAATAGGTAAAAAAATACTGAACCCTCGTTACAAGGACTCAGTATTCTTTTTACTTAAAGAACATCTTACGAGATAAAGATATTATTTTGCCAATACTTCATCAAGTGCAGTTTCAAAACGCTGTACCGCTCCGTCTACATCTGTCAATTTATCTAGACCAAATAAACCTAAGCGGAACGTTTTAAAGTTATCCGGCTCACCAACTTTTAACGGTACACCAGCAGCGATTTGCATGCCTGTTTCGGCAAACGCACTGCCTTTATGCATATCATCGCGATCGGTATAAGCAACCACAACGCCTGGCGCTTCAAAACCTTTTGCCGCAACGCTTTCAATGCCTCTAGCGGCTAATACTTCACGAATACGGTTGCCCAATTGCCACTGCGCATCACACAATTTATCAAAGCCAATCTCTTTTGACTCTAAAATAGTATCGCGGAATTGACGTAAGCTATCGGTTGGCATAGTGGCATGATAAGCGTGACCGCCATTTTCATAGGCACGCATGACATTTAACCACTGCTTTAAGTCTAAGCTAAAGCTATCTGATTCTGTATTGTCTACTTTTTCGATTGCCGCAGCGCTTAGCATGACTAAGCCTGCACACGGAGTGCTACTCCACCCTTTTTGCGGGGCGCTGATGAGAACATCAATACCCAAGTCTTTCATGTCCAACCACACACAACCTGAAGCGATACAATCAATGACCAATAAACCGCCAACGCTATGTACAGCCGCGCTTAGCGCTTTGATATAGTCTGATGATAAAATAATACCCGATGAGGTTTCGACGTGCGGCGCAAAGACTACTGCTGGTTTCTCTGCTTTAATTTTAGCAACGGCTTCATCGATATCAACGGGGGCAAATGGTTTTGGTGACTCACCCTCTTCACGGTGTGCCGTCAATACCGTAGACGACTTGGCGATTTTGCCTTTTTCTAAAATTTGCGTCCAGCGATAGCTAAACCAACCGTTACGAATAATGAGACAATCTTCATCATTAGCCAATTGGCGTGCAACGGCTTCCATTCCATAAGTACCAGCACCGGGTACAATGACCACTGCTTCGGCGTTATACACGGATTTTAGGTCGCTAGATAAGTCATTCATCACTTGCTGAAAGACTTTTGACATGTGGTTTAAGGCGCGGTCAGTATAGACCACTGAGTATTCTAATAAGCCGTTTGGATCAATATCTTGACGTAATGCAGTCATAGGAAGCTCCTAGTTTATAGTTAGATAGTTTAATTTTTCTCAAGCATTGGCTATAGCAAAATCCAGATACTCTCTTAAACCAACCTGCCTTAATAACGCTAACCAATCTAGAAACCTACTGTTCGCCAACTTAGCCAGATAATGCTTCTATTAGATAACATGGTTGTCAAATAACGTCTTTGTTAAATAATATGGCTGTCAAATAGCATTGCTGACCAATAGCATAGTCGCTAGATTGCATAGCAGCTAGATACTACTATGGGTAGTATTAACTGAATATTAATATGGGGTAATAGTCGAGAGCATGACGCAGGGTTGACGATATAGCACTTTATCCTAGCGCTATTGCCGTTGGTGATTGTGTTTTGCACGACGTGTTTTTATTGATTTTAGACAAAGTCGTACAGAACAGGTGCGCCACTATAGGGGCTACGCGGTGGTAGGCTAATAATGGTCACTAACAACTGATGAGATGAATAGGCATCAAGCGAGAACATATACACTAAGGTTTTGGAGAATAACCGCTCGCGTATAACAAAAGATTATCATCACTTAATATACTCATAACAGCTTGATATTAGCACTGATAATGCAGGTTGACAACGATATGTTTGCGCAATAATAAGGTTTGCGCCACTTACGTTTTTTTGATCAGTCAATAATAACTATCGACGTCCGCGATGAGCCTCTTGCAGCCCAGACACCACAAAGTCTAGCAACTCACTATCCCCTTCACGGGCAGCCTTGCGCATGAGCTTCGATGGTGCGTGGGTTAGCGTCTGCGTCAGGCGGCGTGACAGCTCAATGATAATATCTTCAGGACTGGCATTATCCTGTTGTAGCTTGGTAATGGATTCATGCAGGAGTTTATCTACTTGATCCTGCGTATGCGCGCGATACTGCTGAATGTCTTTACCGACTTGGCGCACTTGAAAGCTGCGATCCATCTCAACGACTAATTGGCTAACGAGCAATTCCGCATCAACTGCCGCTTGTCTACGCTGTTCGATATTGCCAGCGATCACGTGTTGTAGATCATCGACAGAGTAGAGATAAACATCATCAATACGACTAATGGTCGAGTCAATATCACGCGGTACGGCTAAGTCAATCATCAACATAGGCTGATAACGACGATGTTTCAGCGCCCGCAAAGTCATGGTTTTATCGATCAACACATCCATACTACCGCTACAGCTACTAACGATATCGGCTTCTGCTAAAACTTGTGGTAACTCTTGCAAAGGTCTGACTTCTACCAAGTGACCTGCGCGGCGCAGCTCCACTGCCAGCGCTTCAGCGCGCTCAGGATTGCGGTTGCAAATAATCACGCGACCTACACCAAGCCCAGCAATGTGGGTAGCAACCAAACGGTTCATCTCGCCTGCCGCGACCACCAGCAATGTGCGACTGGGCAAATCATCGAATATTTGCGTCACTAATTTGGCGGCCGCATAGCTAAGCGATACCGCTTGAGCACCCACTTGGGTCTCATTACGTACGCGTTTGGCGGCAGCAAATACTTGATCGATAATCCAGCCAAGCTGATTACTCAGGGCTTTTTGTTCTTGCGCGAGCTGTACTGAGCGCTTGATTTGACCGAGTATCTGCGGCTCACCCAATATCATAGAGTCAAGCCCTGCGGCGACCCTAAGCCAATGAGTCAGCGCGTGAGTATCACGGTGCACATAAAGATAGGGATCAATCTCAGACAGTGACAACTGCTTAAAGTCAGCAAGCCATGCTTTAATTTTTAAGATATGAGCACTAATAGCCGCCGAAGATGTCTGAGCACCGGCCGCGCCATTAGCAGACATAGAGGGGACATCTTGCGGCTCTGCTAGCTGCGGCACGAGCGCATAGATTTCCGTACGATTGCAAGTCGAAACAATCACACTGCCATCAGTAAAGGCCTCTAATTGTTTGAGCGCGATATTCACATCGTCACCCACAAGCGCCAAACGCTCTCTCAGAGCGACTGGTGCAGTTTTGTGATTGACCCCAATGACCACTAATCTCATTATTGATAGACCATAAACATGACGCTCACCTGCCAGCCCACGCTATCTCATTATTTTTAAAAGACAGTTGTAGACGACAGCGCTGAAAGGAAGACTCTAAAAGCCGCTTATTATATCATTATTGCCAGCTTTAATTAACACTCAGCTATCGATGATAGCTATTTGCTTGTATCTGGGCACATGAGTAACAAATCAACTACCGATACGATTGTTAAAACCAATATCTATGTTTTAGCGAGTGCTTATAGAAATGGATAGAAATCATTCGCTTACTTGACGTTAACTTGTTATATTTTCACAATATTTAGGCTAAGACTTACAACCAATGAAATACCTCGTTGATACAGGTTATCGGCCAATCCTACTTTGTTAGCAAAGACTTGGTAGAGCGGCGGCTATTAATAACGGAGTAACACGGGCACTATTGTTTATCCCATCAGTCTGCTTTTATAATGTCAGGCATGGGTACTCGTTACCAATAGTTAGTTTGAAATGATTAAAATAAAATTGTCTTATCGATATAGATGAACAATGGGCGAATACGGTTATCTATGATTTTTTTTGGGTCATTATTTCGATCACAACTTGCGCATGACGACCAATCTAATCTGCGTGCTCTATTGCATGCGGTTATCGAACGTCTGTGCCAGCGTTATAAGCTAACCTTGTCGTTGGCCTTTTGCCTATGCTTAGGATCGTCTTCCGTTCATGCCAGTCATCCTGATATCTCGCTCGAAGCCCATGTACCCAAAATATCCATTGCTGATAAGAATGACAAGGCCGTCAGTAGCGACGGCATTGATAATAGCCGCTCAACGCTACCAGAAATTTCTCCTACCAACACACAACCAATAGAAAATGTCGCCAATATTAATGGGTTAGCACCAACTACCTTATGGCAACCTGAGCTCAAAGAGCCTAGCCTGTATGCGCTGCTTGATGCAGAATTCGCAGCAGATCGCGGTGATAGACAACGAGCGATTACTATCTATAAGCAGCAAGCATTTAAAGAAGATGCAACTGCCGTATTTGAAAGAGCACTCAGCCTTTCTTTACGCACCGAAAGGGTTGAGAAATCGTTACAATTTGCCAAGTCATGGCAAGACCAAAATCCGGATCACGTGCCTACTTGGTTTTATGTGGCGCATTTGGCCCTGCGAGCACACGATTATCTGTTAGCTGGTGAAACCTTAAATCGTATTTTGCTTTATGATCCTCGAGCGGACTTAAGCGAAATCCTTATCGGTATCTATCCAAACAATGATGAAGACAAACGTGAATTACTTGCCGCTTTGCAACCACTAGATAGCGAGCAGAATGCCTCATTGTCGGTATTGAAAGCAGGGTTACTTTACCAATTTAACGAGCCTGAGATTGCCATTGTCCATATCAATCGTGCGCTAGAACGCCAGCCTGACTATGTACCTTTTATTACGCTAAAGGCTGACATACTGCGCAAAATCGTCACGGCTGAAACCGTCGTCAATTATGTGAGCCAAGCACGCCTGCGTAACCCCGATAGTAAAAGTCTCTATCTGTACGAGATTCGCTACTTGCTTGACCTAAAGCAAAGCCAAGAAGCGTGGCAATTATTGCTGGATGCCCATAGTCGCTTTGCGGATGATGCCGAGATTACTTTGTTGGCTGCATTGGTGAGCTTAGACATCGAAGAATATAACAGTGCCGATGAGCTACTCAACATGCTCGCAAAAAACCCCGCTTACCTCGATCAAGCTTATTATTACCTTGGCATCAGTGCCGAGCGTCAGCAGCGCTTTGACCAAGCCAAATACTATCTCAACGGTGTCATGCAAGAAGACTTAGTATTAGAGGCTCGTAGAAAAGTAGTGGCTTTTGAATTGCTTAACGGCGATGTAGATGCGGCGATTGCTACTTTAGAAAAACTGCGTAAAGACTTTAACGTCTTTGCGCCAGATACCTTTGTGCTGCAAGCTGATATTTTATGGCAGCAAAATGAGTCCGAAGAAGCCCTGCGCCTACTAACCAAAGCTGCTCGCAAATATCCTGATAATGAAATGCTCTTGTTTGCACGCGCCCAGCTCCTTGACGACAAAGACGACTATATCGTTAAGCGCACCTTGCTCAATCACCTGCAAGCACTTGACCCAACCAACCTCTCCTACCAGCTCAGTTATGCGCAGCTATTGCTAGCCAATGAACGCAGCTCTGAACAAGGATTGGCATTGGCCACCGCCATCATTCAAATTCGCTATGATGACCCACGTTATGACAATGAGCTGCACTTGCAAGCGCTGAATGTGCTGGCTGGCAATGCATTGGCCAATGAAAACTATCAACAAGTCATCGACTACCTGCAAACCCCTTACGATGTGTTCCCTACCTTGCGCTCTGGCAGCTTACTGCTACGCGCTTATCAAGGTTTAGGCAATAATGAAAAAGTCGAGGCGTTACTCGCAGACTTGCAGCAGCGCTTCTCATTTGGGCAACACAATATCAATGACCGTATACAACTTTACTGACCCGCCGTTTTATAGTGGATAAATCGTTGCATGCTATGATTACAAGGCACTCATAAGATACTAACAGCCACGCATAACTGAGTAACATACAACCATTAAGCTAACCTCTTTTCGAAACAATGATTTCGTAAATTTGTCTATCTTTGAGGAAACATCATGTCAGTATTGGTCCATGCTAATAAGCCTAATAAATTGGTGCTATTCGCTGCCGTGACAACCGCGCTCGTCATCACGTCTGGTTGTCAATCACTAAAAACAGCCAACGCTACCAACCAACCCAGCACGACTTTACAAGGTCAAAACGCTGAGCCACCGCAAAAGCTTGAGAACTTTAATATCACTGGCAAAATTGGTGTGACGATGCCCGCCAATGACACCACAGGCACTCAAGGTGGTAGTGCGTTCTATGCATGGGGGCAGCAGAATGATCGCTTTGCCATTGAGCTGATCGGCGCGCTCGGTATTGGTAAAACCAACATCGAGTATAATGGTCAAACCGCCACTTTAGTCAGCGAAAAAACAGGTACCTTAACTGCTGATGATCCTGAGACTTTGCTCAAAAAAGCTACTGGGTGGCAAGCGCCTATTTCACAAATGCCCTATTGGATATCTGGTCGCCCAGCGCCTTCCGATAGCGCACCACAGCTCGATGATCAGAATCGTTTAATCAGCTCAGTCAATGGTGAATGGACCGCAAGCTTCACCTATAAAGGGTCCGACAAGTTACCAAATAAAATCAGTGCCGTGCTGCCACAAGGCAATAAGGTAGTAATGACGATCAATCATTGATTAGTCACGTAAATACGATGAAAATTGCTGATTATTGATTACTATAGCCGCTTATGACTGAAACTTATGATTAAAAACCTAGCCGCTACGCCTACTTCCACCATCACCCGCTTATCACCGGCAAAGATTAATCTATTTTTGCATATCACAGGTAAGCGTGCTGATGGCTATCATAATTTGCAAACCGTGTTTCGCTTGCTCGATTGGGGCGATTATCTACATTTCTCAGTCATAGATGAAGCCGTAATTTTTACAGTAGATAGTGAATCTACGGCAAATAGTGAACTAGATGCCAATAATCTCTGTCATCAACTTCTAATATTGGCTGGTGCAGAGACTATAACTGCCGATATAGAAGACAACTTGATTTTTAAAGCAGCGCGTGTATTGCTAGCGGCTGCCATACAGTCAAACACTCTACCTGAGCAGTTAGCACAAGTGCATATCGCTTTAGATAAGCATTTACCGATGGGTGCAGGCTTGGGTGGCGGCTCATCCAATGCCGCGACGACATTGATGACGCTTAATGAAATATGGCAGCTTAACTTTACTCAAAATGAACTGATAAAAATCGGTGCTAAAGTGGGCGCAGATGTGCCGATTTTTATCTTTGGGCAAGATGCGATTGCGATGGGTATTGGGGAGCAGTTGACCGCAATCAAGTTGCCCGACCAGCAATATTTAGTATTGACGCCCAATGCTCACGTTAATACTGCCCAGCTGTTCGCGCATCCTAAATTACAACGTGATATCGCTGTGCTATCGGTTGAGACAATTAAAAATAAACAAGCCGACTATGTACAAACTCTGACCACGCCTTATCACAATGTCTTTACGCCAGTGGTGACGAGCCTCGCCCCTGCCGTCAGCGCAGCATTACGTTACTTACAAGGGTTAGAGGCGCAAGCACTCGGCACAGCACGAATGACCGGCTCTGGTAGCGCGGTGTTCTTGCCTTTGGATGCAAGCGTGGCTACTGACAAAGCACTTTTAGCAAAGTGGATTGAAGAGGCGCCTTGTTCTGCATATTTAGTTCGTAATCTATGAGTTAGATTTGAGCCGTAGTGCGAAGATAACATGATTATAAATACAGCGTAAAGCGCTTTGTTGACCCGATATTCGTTTTTTTTGACCTATTTTTTAATAAAAGCCATAAAAAGGCGCAAATGACTTGCAAAATCTGAAAATTTAATTATAATAGGTCGCCTCAATAGGGGTATAGCCAAGTTGGTAAGGCATCAGGTTTTGATCCTGACATCCGTTGGTTCGAGTCCAGCTACCCCTGCCATTTTTTAGTACGAAGCGTTTGATATGCAATGATCATAAGTGGTTTATGAATAGCCGCTTATCTTATTGACATTGACAACGTTATCCCAGTTTCGGTATAGTTCGCAACGGACACCGCTAGGGAACAGTTATGTTTTAAATGGTTTATCCGTTTATAATATAGCGAACAGGTCGTGACGCTATTCTAACAATGACTTTTATTAAAAGTTGCTATTAGATATCGACGTGCACAGCCTAGACATTACAGGGGTATAGCCAAGTTGGTAAGGCATCAGGTTTTGATCCTGACATCCGTTGGTTCGAGTCCAGCTACCCCTGCCATTTTTTACTGTAATAGTAGTCATCAAAACTTTTCACCACTCTTTTCTGAATTTGAGCAGTTTGACACTGCTTAGCGGTCGCTGCTTGAGTCAATCAATAGGACTTCTGTCATGCCTTATTTGGCGATTTTTACGGGTAATGCCCACCCTGAATTAGCAAAAACCGTAGCCGATCATCTCCATATACCTCTTGGTAAAGCTGATATCACGCGTTTTTCTGATGGCGAAATCGCCGTAGAAATCAAAGAACACGTGCGCGGTAAAGACGTGTTTATCATGCAGCCAACTTGTGCACCAACCAATGACAATTTGATGGAAATCATGATGATGGCGGACGCTTTGCGTCGCTCTAGTGCGGGTCGCATCACAGCAGTCATGCCCTACTTCGGTTATGCCCGTCAAGACCGTCGCCCTCGTTCAGCTCGCGTGCCTATCTCTGCTAAAGTCGTCGCTGACATGCTAAACATCGTGAGTATCGATCGCGTGATGACGGTTGATTTGCACTCAGATCAGATTCAAGGCTTTTTTGACATTCCTGTAGACAATATCTACGGCACGCCTGTATTGCTTAACGACCTACAAAAACAAGATTACGACAACATCATGGTTGTCTCTCCTGACGTCGGTGGCGTGGTGCGTGCGCGTGCTATGGCTAAACAGTTGGGCGATACTGACATGGCGATTATCGATAAACGCCGTGCCCGTGCCAATGAGTCGCAAGTCATGCACATCATCGGCGATGTCCGTGACCGTGATTGCGTCATCGTTGATGATATGGTTGATACCGCAGGTACGCTATGTAAAGCAGCTGAAGCATTGAAAGCAAACGGTGCACGTCGCGTATTGGCTTATATTACGCACCCTGTCCTATCAGGCAACGCGTTACAAAATATCAGTGAATCTGCGCTAGACGAAGTCGTTGTTACCGATACGATTCCATTGTCTGAAGCGGCAAAAGCCTGTAGCAAAATCCGCCAAGTGAGTATCGCACCGATGCTTGCTGAAAGCTTACGCCGTATCAATAACGAAGAATCTATCAGCGCCATGTTTGACGCTTAGATTTTTAATGAGCACTCTCTCTACTTTCTGTTGGCAATGCTCGTTATAAAACACTGCTTAAGTTTAAAAAAAAGCGTCAAGTATCTTTACTTGACGCTTTTTTTGCCTATTGGTGTTGCACAGTCATTTTGCGTAGGTCTTTATTATTACTACAAAATCACGTATAATGCGCGCCTGTGCCAACCATTTGTTCGATTTAATTAGGTTGGCATTCTTAAAAGTGCTGATCATGCCCAAAAGTAACGATTGTCATGATAATGACTATCCAAAAAATCGTTATGATGAGCAAATGGCTACATTTAGCAATTGTGAATTTTATTAGCAATCATAAATGTTAGCTATCATCACGTATTAGTGGATTGGTCGCAAATCCACTTTTTTATGACCAGACACTTCATCATTCTTTTTATAGGATTATATCCATGAGCATTAATCATTTTGAACTAAACGCTGTTGATCGTTCTGCTGAGCAACAAGGTAAAGGTGCGAGCCGCCGCCTACGTAAGCAGAATCTAGTTCCTGCTATCATCTATGGTGGTAACGAAGAGCCAACGTCTATCTCTATCAAGATCAACGAGCTAGTAAAGTCACTTGAATTCGAAGCGTTCTTCTCACACATTTTGACAATCAATGTTGATGGTGTAGAGCATCAAGCGGTTATCAAAGACTTGCAACGCCATCCAGCTAAAGGCTTCCCAATGCATGCTGATTTCCAGCGCGTTGTGAAAGGTCAGAAAATCAACATGAACGTTCCTGTGCATTTTGCTGGTCGTGAAGAAGCGCCTGGTACTAAAGCTGGTGGTGTTCTATCAACGCTAGTATCTGATATCGAAATCGTTTGCCTACCATCACAATTACCTGAATACCTAGAAATTGACGTATCAGGCATGGAAATCGGTGATCTATTCCGTCTATCAGACATCAAACTACCTGAAGGCGTTATCATCTTTGATCTTGACATGGAAGATGCTCACGACCGTACTATCGTTAACATGCAGCCACCAACGGTTGAAGAAGTTGACGCAGACGCTGAAGAAGTTGATGCTGCTGACGTACCTGCTACTGAGCAAGGCACTGAAGACAAAGACGGCGAATAATAAACCACGGTTACATAGAGCACGCAACCTAGCGTCTGCTATGTAATACAAGGTTTGTTTAGTCAAAAAACAGCAGGTGATAAATATCTCCTGCTGTTTTTGTAAGTAAGGTTTGAAAAATAACAGATATGCTATGAATAAATAGCATAATCACAAACCTTATGCCTCATTTATTCAATTTAAGCAGGGTGTTTTTATGGCCATAAAGCTTATTGTCGGTCTTGGTAATCCTGGTCAGCAGTATATGTTTACACGTCATAATGCAGGGTTTTGGTTTGTCCATCACTTGGCTCAGCAGTTCAACATTACCCTCTCCCATGATAAAAAGTTTCATGGAATTACAGGACGTGGGCAGATTCATGGGCATGACGTACGTCTATTGATGCCGCTCACCTTTATGAATAAGTCTGGTCAGTCGGTCGTGCCGATGGTGAAATTTTATGGCATTGAAAATGATGAGTTACTGATTGCTCATGATGAGCTCGATATTCCAGCTGGCAGTATCAAACTTAAGACGAATGGTGGTCATGGCGGTCATAATGGTCTGCGTGATATCACCCCTCATATCGGCAACGACTTCCATCGTTTGCGTATTGGTATTGATCATCCTGGTCATAAGTCTAAAGTTAGTGGTCATGTACTCTCAAAAGCTGCGCCCGATGAACAGATTGCCATTGATAGCGCTCTGACAGCAGCATTTGAAGCGCTACCATTATTACTAAATGGCGATATTGAAAAAGCACGTTCACAAATTAATGGCTTCAAACTGCCAGAATAAAATCATGCTTTAACCATAATAGCCTTTTATTTTAGCAAGTTATCCCCCATTAACCTTTTGATTTGAATCATTAATCTCAGTTACGCTAAGGAAGCAACCTATGCTACTTAATATGCTTAAATGCAAATTACACCGTGCTCGCGTCACCCATGCCGAACTTCATTACGAAGGCTCATGCGGTATCGATGGTGATTTATTGGATCTTGCTGGTCTGCGCGAAAATGAGTCTATCGATATCTACAATGTGACCAATGGCAAGCGCTTTCGCACCTACGCTATCCGCGCTGAAGCAGGTTCTGGTATCATCTCGCTAAATGGTGCGGCGGCTCACATGGCAGATTTAGGCGATATCGTTATCATCTGTGCCTATGCTCATTTTGATGAAGTAGAAGCGGCAACCTACCAGCCAAAACTGGTGTATTGCAACGAAGATAACACTGTAAAAGACACGGCAAACATCATTCCGGTACAAGTGGCTTAAAGCACCGGAACACCGAAGATTTTTGGATAAAGCAAGGATAAACAATCGACTAAGCTGTTGAAGTTATTCTTATTATCCAACCAAAACCGCTATGCTAATATGAGAGCTGAATCTCCATTCTGATTCAGCTTTTTTTTATGCCATTTTTATATGGCAAATTCACATTTTATACCACTCTTAAAAGATGAAGTCGTCAGAAAAATAAATGTCAGCGCTATGTTTTTAGGCTAAATGAATTTGGCACGGCTAAGCGTATTTTTAGGTTTGGTATTAACACTAATAAGGAAACAGACTGATGTGGTTGGCAGTTATTGCAGTATTGATCGGACTAGCTATTCTTGTTTGGAGTGCAGACCTTTTTGTTGATGGCGCCACTGCCTTGGCAAAAAAATTCAACGTCCCCAGTTTCTTAATAGGTGTGTTGATTTTGGGTGTGGGTACATCCGCCCCTGAGATGGTCGTGTCAGTATTGGCGGCACTAGAAGGCAGCCCTGATTTGGCATTAGGCAACGCTTATGGCTCAAACATCATCAATATTGCGCTGGTATTGGGTGCAACCGTATTGATTAGCCCTATTATCATTCGTAAGGGCATCATCAAGCGTGATTTACCTCTATTGGTATTGATTACTATGGTCGCCGCATGGCAGCTGCGTGATGGGCAATTAGACCAAGCAGATGCGATTGTGTTGATAGCGCTGCTGGTCGTGACTTTAGGCATTCAGATTGTACTAAGCTTACGTGAAGGCAACCATGAGCACGAAGGAGAACCCATAGCAGAAAGCGTCGATGCTGAACATATCGAACAAACCCTAACACGGGGACTCATCAGCTTAGTTATCGGCATGCTTTTACTGGTCATTAGCTCGCGGGCTATAGTTTGGGGTGCAGTAGAATTGGCAACGCTGTGGGGCGTGAGCGAACTGGTGATTGGATTGACGATTGTTGCTGTGGGGACCTCGTTACCTGAGCTGGTATCGAGCTTATCAGCCGCCCGTAAAGGCGAACACGACATGGCATTGGGTAATATTATTGGCTCTAATATATTTAACACCTTGGGCGTCGTTGGTCTCGCAGCGCTTATAGCGCCAATCACAGTCAGTCCAATTATCTTATCGCGCGATATAGTGGCGATGGGATTGGTCACCTTGTTACTCTTGGTATTGTGTGGGTTTGCCTTTATGAATAAGCGTCCATTCGGTCGCACTTCTGGGTCGACTTTGGTCTTATTCTTTGTCGGCTATACTTTATGGCTGATACAAACCGTCAACCTGTAACGCTTAAATTGTATTAACAGACCTTAAAATGTCTTAAAGGACTATGGCGATGATAATGTGGTTTATTTTCCTTGCTTGCGATTTCTAATCACCCGCCATAGTCCTTCATTCTCTGTTTTTGGAATTTTTAAGGTAATGGTATTCGATAGCATATCTTGCACTGCGAGACCACGTGGGTTAAAGAGGCAAAAAGCATAGTTAAAGACAAAGCCCAAAAAGGCACTGGTCAATAAAACAGCACGCGAGCCATCAATGACACTACCAATGATACCAAATATAAGTGGCATAATACTGGCCGCTAAAATCCGCTTAAATGACTGTCCCCACGTTAGCAAATGACCATTACTATTGACCGTCTTTAACCGCCAAGTCTGCATACCTAATGTCTGTCCACCGCGACGCCAAAATATCCCATAGAATCCTACTAACGTCAGTATAAAAGACGGCGTCATAATCACGTTTTGATACCACGTTGGCAGCGACTGCGCTTGTGACGACTCGCTACCCGTCTCCATCGTGATAAGTGTACCAATCACGGTTAGCAGGGTACCGACCAAAAACAACAACGCTAAAATTAACATACCATCATAGAGAATGGCTGCCATACGGGTGCCAGGTTTAGCAATCGTTAGCTCTTCACTTTCAGCGGCATGATATGCTGATGCTTTAGTTTGAGCAGCAGATTTGGTAGGTCGTTTAGGTAAACTCTTTGACATGGTACAAGCTCATAGCAAGCAGTGAATAATGACTCTATTGTACCGTAATTCACGGTCTTATCGTACATTATCCTAAGATGCCGTAAGTCATATAACAATGTGGTATAACCATGTCGTATGACTCATCAGCTCATAAGACTATCACACAGAAATTGCAGACATAAAAAAATCGCCAAATTGTCATAAGACAGGCGATTATTTTAAGGTTTCTCTAACTGGGTTAAAGAAGTGATTATGCAAATGGTGCGCTTGGAGAGATTCGAACTCCCGACCCCTTAGTTCGTAGCCAAGTGCTCTATCCAACTGAGCTACAAGCGCGTACTTTGCACATCATTTACTGCGTTGTTAAGAAACAATTGCAGCAAATTAGGTTGGTTATTATATAGATAATTTCGCTTGTGTCAACATCTTTTTTTATTAAAATCAAAATAGTTTTTGCTTTAATAAAACAGAAGATTATTAACGCTTTTATGCTGCGTCACTACTCTACTAAAAACCGAATAAATGGAGGTGAAGGAGGGATTCGAACCCTCGATACGCGCAAACGTATGGTTCCTTAGCAGGGAACTGGTTTCAGCCACTCACCCACTTCACCAAACGATGTAAGACTTTTTAAGTTCTAAAAAATAGTATTATTGCTGATAATACGTCTTATCCCGTGGGCGAGTATTATAGCAAAGCCAAAACGAATTGCAAGCACTGTCTACAAATTTAATGCAATTTTTATCATATTTATTTGTTTATATGGTTTCATAGCCTCTTGAGCAGCTCAAATATCAATAAAAACTAGGGCGTGTCCCTAATCTGTAAAAGTAAGTATAAAGGCTTTAAAATAAAGAGACTATTTCAAACAGGGCTCTCTAAATTATGGCAAGAACAGTGCTCACCGATAATACATGGGAAC
>NZ_JAFCVA010000021.1:0-29732 GCF_049896785.1 Psychrobacter sp. TWP2-1-2
TAAGGATATTAACGATTTGATTATCAGTAAAGCGTGTCTTTTTCATAGGATTCTCCTGCTGGTATATTTTAGCAGTTAATCTCTATTTCTAAGTGTTCTTATTTATTGGGGGGATTACCGTACGATTGGGATAAATTTTTCCTCCCCTTTTTGATAATAACAAGCAAGAAAAACTGATATCAGTCACATATAATTATGACGTATCGCTTTCATTTTAAAGTGGCCCTATGTTATTTAATGCTCACTTTGACCTTTATGATATTCTAAAAAGTTGTGAAAATAGTATAAAAAACATTCAGATGCATTTATTAGTGGGTTATTGTCATGCGTTTACAAACGTCTATGGACATTATTAGAATGTAGGCATCTTACTGATTAACTTCCTCAGGCTCCTGTTTTTTTTCTGCAAGACTGGTCTGCCTATCCTCAGTTTGTTTTGTTCTAATATTGTTCAATTCTAGAGCTGATGCAAAAGCATGCTTGTCAGGCGTAGGAATATGGCTTTCATTCGTTAATGAGCGATCATTTTCAGCAAAACGAGCAGCCGATAACAGTTGATCATTTTTTTGCTGATCTTTAGTGTTGAAAGTATCTACTAGAAGATATAAAGAGACTGGAATTAGAAGAAGAGTTATTAGTATTCTTTTGGTGAGCGCCTTATGTGGACGAGACTTCCATTTGTACAGTGGTGCTAATAACATGAGCACACAAATAACGGCTACTAAAAGCTTAAATAACGTATCAGTGGATAAGTTAAATATATTAGCTATCATATCTTTGTGTCCAACTTACCCGTTCTATTAGTATTGTTTCTAAATTTGATTTAAAAGGCAGCTTTAAAGCGGTCTGTTAGAGGATCAAGCAAGCAATCTTTAACAGATAGTAAATATTATGAGCGAAGAATTCGAAAATTTTATTTGAATCCTTAACTCAAGATACTCTGTAATAGCCTCTAGCTCACTGCAGTTAAATCCATGCTATCACTAATGATTAATATTGTCATTATATATAGCCCAGTTAAAGATAGATTTAGTCAGCAGTTTAGGGTTTAGCAAGCTTATTTTTTTATTCATAAAAGTAATAATAACTAAAATTGAGTAGCTTACTATCTTTTAGATTGGAACCTATCAGGTTATGATATTTAACATCCTACAAAACTGATGACTATTTATGGGAAGTACCCCACTCTCAACTTATTTTTCTAAGGTATTGGTTTACTTAGTTTTTAAAATTTCAGTTAAAACAATTAAAATTTTAAATTCTATAAAAATCAAAAGCCTACGATAAGTTGAGATTGGCGTGGGAAGTATAAGTTTTTATGATCTGTTCTTTCCAGTATTGCTCTGTCTGAACTCTCCGTATGGTGAGTCGTGGCTCAAACAAATGCAGCTACTATCAATTTTAATACATTAGCTGGCCGCAGCATAGTTGTCGCACAAGGTTTATCACTTTGGAACCCCTTAACAAATCATTATTTTCCTTGTAACAACAAATAAGATAGAGGATTTCTTTACTCACACTGAGATTCTAACCATTTAGATAGTTTAGTAATATCGTCCTGATTGTTCTTTAATTCCTTGTAAACGAAGTAAAATTTATCCCCTGTTAGTAGTTCGTGCATTGGGATTCTAACGAGTTTCTGCTTATAAGATTGATCTAGCATCATATAGTTGTTAACGAGGGTAACTCCCAGATTGTACCGTGCGGCTTCTATCGCTAGTAGTACATGACTAAAATGATTTATCTTTATATCCTTCGGTAACTCAAATCCGCCTGCCTTACACCACCGCAGCCAATCCTCCGCTATATTCTCACTTATATCTGTATACCTCACGGACAATATTGGATGCCGCCACAATGCATCAGGAAGGGGTTTATCTCTTATTTTCTCCCAAAGCTTTTGACCACAAACAGGATATAAAGTTTCAGAAAATAAAAACTTACTGATGAAAGCATGTGGAGGGGGATTGACGGTGATATAACAATCGGCCCTTTGCTCATTATAATCAGAGGGATGATTGACCATATCTAAAGTAAGTTCTATTTCTGGATACTGTCTATAGAAGTCTTCTAGTCGAGGAATCAACCAATTCACTGCGACTGAACTGTACAGAGCTAAGCGTATATGCCCAGGTTTTCCATGCTTAATAATCTGACTACTATCTGAAAGAAGACCCAATGCGCTACTCACATCTGTGAAATAACGCTCACCAACCTCTGTCAACGAAAAGGTCCGGCCTTGCCTGTAAAACATTGCTTCCCCAAGATACTTCTCAAGGATGCGTATTTGGTGACTCACGGCACTTTGTGTCACATTGAGGCTCTCTGCTGCTTTTGAAAAGCTGTTAAGCCGTGCAACGGATTCGAAGCATTGTATGGCACGCAGCGGTGGTAAATCCATTATTATCTCAGCTAATACTAAGTATGGTTTATATCATTATACATCATAGCGTTACTTGCATATACTGCCTGACAGATCGTTAAATCAGCATGAACCCATTGGGGTTTTAACAGTTTCTGAATTTAAAATAGGGCGGGGAGGATAAGTATGCCAAAGATGAGTGTTGCATTTGCCATGACGCTATTGGTACTAGGAAATATTATTGCGATCTTCTCGGACGCCTTGATAAAGGACTTGCCCTCTGAGACGGCGGTGTATCAGTTTATCCTGTTTCGTCAATTAACAGCGGTTTTAATGCTGTTGCCATTTTGCTTAATAAAAAAAAAGAGCAAGTTATTCAGTAATATGAAATGGCACTTTGTTCGTAGTCACGTTTGGTTGTTGGGTGTGATATTCATGGTGCTGTCTCTTCAAGCACTGCCTCTCGCGACTGCGAATGCTATTTTTTATGCCGCCCCTTTATTTATATTGCCGCTAGGTTTTTTATTTTATAAAGACAGATTAACCTTTCCAACTATAGCGGTATCTATGTTAGGTTTTGCTGGTATCCTCGTTATCGTACAACCAAAACAGATTAATTCAGGGGCAGTTTTTGCGCTTATAGTAGCGGTAACCATGGCGATAAACAATCTCTTAGTTCGTAAACTTCCACAACATCATTCTGTCTATCAAACGCTACTTTTGACCAATTTATTAGGAATACCGTTCGCGCTTGGTTTGGCTATTTGGGAGGGACAGCCATTTGATTGGCGCTCATTGATTACGGCCGCCAGTTCAAATGTATTTATTTTGATTTATGCGGGTATATGCGTACAGGTGTACCGACACATTGAAGCGTACAAAGTCTCTAGTGCGGAATACTCAGGTTTAATAGGGGCGGTGGTGGTTGGAATCATATGGTTTAACGAAGTGCCAAATATGACTTTGTTAATAGGTTCTGCGCTGATTATCCTACCTTTGATATGGCTTGCTACTCTTGAATCTATGAGGTTTAGACAAAAAATTGGGTAGGATAACCATATATCTTAAAGCTAAAAGCTTTCTTTAAAAATCCCCTAGACTGGTGTTTGAGCGTGAGTATTTTAATTGAATGGACTGAGCTTATAGCCAGTCTTGGAACTATTGATGAAAGCGCTTTTATCAGCGTTGCTAGGGAGCGCAGCATTCAGCTTGTTAGGTAATCGTCCCATGCATAACGCATTGAATTAATAGCATTAAGATGCACGGTTTGGTTTCTGTATAGGCGTAAAGCCGCCATTGCCCATGGGCGTTTATGATTGTAATGGTTTAATAAAATACGATTGATAGTATGATTCGTGATGTGGCACCCTTTAAGTTTGAAAAGCGCTATTAGGATAATCTTGATCAGTCAGGCATTGCTGCCTGACTCAAGTAGATCAGCCTCCGATATAGTCGGGACGGTTCAGTAAGGCTCAATAATAACCATCATGTTGCATTCATAATCATTTTTCTGCAAAAGTATATGAGTATATGAGTATATGAGTATATGAGTATATGAGTATATGAGTAAAGCTTAGTTCTTTCGATAATATAGTTCAGCAAACGTGCAAAACAATTTAAACCAAGATCAATATGGCAGCTTTCATATGTACGTTTTAAAAAGTATACATGGTCACATATTAAATTATCTCTTTGCTTTTTACTAATATAAGTACTTATATCTGTACATATATAGACTATACTAGTGTAGTATTTTACCTATAATGATAGGTCATATAACCAACATAATTAAGCCTGGAGTAACTATCATGGACGTTGTGAACTACACTGATTTTAGAAAAAGCTTAGCAAAATATATCGATAAGGTAGATACCGATAAAGGCCCGATATTAATTACAAGACAAAATGCTAAACCGACGGTATTGATGAGTTTAGAAGAGTTTAACTCGTATGAGGAAACACTTCATCTTTTAAGCAGCCCTACCAATGCCAAGCGTCTCAGACGCTCTATTGCTGATGCTAAAGCTGGTCGCTTGATTGAACGTGAGATTGATACTAAGGATATGCCCCTCATTTTTGATGATGAGGTAGACGCTTGAGACTATCCTGGACGGAGGACGCGTGGGAGGACTATGAGTACTGGCAAAAAACCAGTAAAGACAAAATCAAACATATCGGTAAGCTGATCAAAACCATCAAACGTGAGCCATTTGAGGGTATTGGCAAACCTGAATCGCTCAAACATGACCTTGCAGGCTACTGGTCTCGTCGTATTGATCAAGAGCATCGGCTGGTTTATGAAGTTCAAGATAATGCGATTATTATCGTACAATGTCGATATCACTATTAAGCAGAGATATCTCAGCAATCAACTGACGTAAGCACTTAGCCACGACTTGTATTTCAGAATAGCTATGGTCAACTTTTAAGAGAATTTCGATGACTTGACGCTTCCCAGTAATGGTCTTCGGCTTTTATGTTTATCTTCTGATTTAGCCTAAGTAATTTAAAAACGCCCTAGATATTAAAAACCTAATCTATATGACAGACAAAAAAATACCTCTTGGAGTTGACTCCAAGAGGTATTTAGTTTTTAATGTAGTTAACGGTTACAGAGTGCGCCAACACCCTGTAACGAACAAATAAGCATACGCAGTGCGTTATTTGAACAGCATTAAATGCCCGTGTAGGTGCATTTTATCCAAAAACTGCTTTCATATCAACCTTATTCACTATACATTTTAAAAACTGCTTGTTCGCTCGTTACATCCTCATGCTGCTCTCTTTGTACCCGTTACCCGTCAAATGGGTGGCAGGCCTCGGTGACGACTGCGTTTGACATAAGGGTGAGCTCCCTACAGGGGTGACTAGACAAAGGAACAGAGCAACGCAATGAGTGGTTACTCGTGCATATCGTAGCGGTATATTGGGTTTAGACCCTTGCTAGCGTATGACAGCACAGTAGCGGTTAAGAGCGTGTCTAGGCGGTGCTATCAGCCGTAATCTTAACAACCGTAGCTTGATACAGTGATACGGTCTTGATGACGCGATGGGCGATGAAGTCGGCATGACTAATCACATCAAATCTAAGGAATACACTAAAGCGTTTGTGAGTATTTTTTTACTCATAAACGCTTTAGGGTGAGTGTTCCTTGAAATCTGCTCAAGGCTCCAAAATCAGCATAAATTCACTTAGGCTAACTCTTATAGTATATAGCCTAGTGGGCTATATACTATAAGAGTCCAGAGAAAAATTTAGAATAGTTATTCTACAACAGTCACTTATTCAGTGAGTCGATATTGTCATGGTTGATTCATAGGCTTAGTGTGAATAGAACAAGATCTATGCCCTGGGTAAAGTCTCTTATACATTCATAACTGTTCTTTATCTTGAGACCCTGATTACATTGAATACTTTTATTTAATCAGCATCAAAAGCATTATCTTTGTTTTGAATAAGTATCAGAGCGTCTTGTGCTTTTTTAAGTTGATCTTGTAACAGAGTCACTTGTTCCTGCTCTGATAGGTGACGGCTTGATAGCTCGCTATATTGCTTATTTAATACGCTATGCTCAGCTTCAAGCTTAGCCTGTGTTTGAGTCAGCTGATCATTGAGTTCTGATAGTTTGTTACGCTCAGCGATTATAGCCTTTAACTCCCCTTTAACCTCTGCTGTATCAGTCGCCATCTCATTGCGTTCAGTAGTGACTGTCTTTAGCTCATCCTTAGTCGCTATCAGTTCTGCCTGCAGACGTGTAATTTCCGCTTTATTGCTATTAGCTGTGGCTTCAAGCGTGGCCACTTTTGATAGGTTGGCGTTAAGCTCTTTTGACTGCTGATCAAGGGTATGGCGCAGATCTGCAAGCTGAACCTGAGCTGAATCTGTCTTAGCTCGCTCAAGCTCAAGCGCGTGTTGAGTATCACTGAGCGTTTGTGACAGCATATTACGCTCAGCAGTCACTTTTGCCGCGCTGATGGCCGCTGCCTCTGCCGTTGCTGTGACCTCGTCGAGCTGTACCAACAAGTCGGCTTGTTCACTCTCTAGCGTCTTAACCGCCTCTTGCGCTTCGTCTGTCTCAGCTTGTGCCTTGGCCTTAATGCCCTCTAACGCCTCACGCTCTTTCACCAAGCGATCATTAGCGATATCAATGGCCGTCTGCCACATATCAGCCCCTAAGGACTGTAAGCGCTCAGTGATACCACCTGGCAGCTCAATCTGTCTTAACTGCGCCTCTTCTTGGTTATCCTGACGCCAAGACTTCATCGCCTCACTGATGGTCGTGAATGAGCCCCCGCCCAGCGCCTTACGCACCTCAGCCAATGTCGGCTTAATCCCTTGTTCCTGTAGCTGGTCAGCTGTGGCATGAATTTGCTGAATAGTGATGGCCATCATCATTGTCCTTAATTTTGTATGAGTAAATAGGTAATTTTTGTATTATATATATGTAGTATAATACAATTTACAATATAATACAAAACAAGATATAAAAAAACCTCAAGTGATCTTGAGGTCCCGGTCATTAAACTATGACTAGTGATCCGCTAAGTACTCTTCTAGCGCGTTATTGATCATTTCTTGATAGTCACCACCTGTTTGCTTGGCTCTATCCTTAAACTTGGCAATGATACTTGGGTTGATGACGCTCGCCTCAGCAGAGAACGCTTGCGGCTTAATACTGCCACGGATAGCGTTTGACCAATCCGTAACTTCTGGAATATCTGATAAATCAATATTGTCATCACTAAGCGCTGCTAAATATTCTAAGTCTGCTTGTTGCTTTGGCGTTAGGGGTGGTAAATCGTCTATTTGATAGCTAACCTTGTTCATATTGCCTCCTCTCACTCTTTGTGGCACGCCTAGCTGAGATAATGCGTATAACCTCGCCACCATCTATGTCTGTCTGCGTATTGGCTACTAATAAGACTGCTGTGCCGTCTACTGTATCCAGCGCCTGCCACCGCTCCTCACCATTTTCATACCTGTCTTGCTGACGCAGGCATAAAGGATCTAAAAAAACCCGGGTAGCTGTCTCAAATGATAAACGGTGTTTGCACTGATTGGTGATGTTTTTTTGTTCATCCCATTCAAATCTAATACTCATCTTTTCTCTTAATCATTATGCTCTTTATAGATTGGCAATTCATCTTGATTGACAGCTGCTACTTTCTGATATTCAAAAGATAGTGGCACTTTATTGGTTTGCGCCACTTGGGTCAAAAATAATTTGATCGCTTGAGACGGCGTTAATCCATAGCTTTCAAACACCGCAAAGGCATTTTCTTTTAGCTCTTGATCGAGCCTAATATTATAATTAGTTGTCGTCATAGCATCACTTATGGCTTATTTATGTACATATAATATAAGCTATTTGTATAGGACTACACCAGTCCAATTACTTTTTTCTTTGCTATGATTTCTGCTTAGGGAACGTATAGCCTATCGCCAGTAAGTGCTTTTTGTGGGTCTTTAAAAAAGCCTCATCTCTTAATTGAGTGTGTAACCAACTAATAACTTCTTGAGTGCTTTTACCTGATGGTGCGTAACTACCAAACGGTGAGTAGTTAGCCAACAAAGGGGCAAAACGATCAATTTGCTTAACGGTTAGAGGTGGGATATCTCTATCCTCATTATTCTGATTTAGGCCCTCCTGTCCTTTTTTCTTAGTTGGCTTGGCCTTGACGGTGAATGTCAAACCTGTAACTGTGCGTCCACGTTTGATGTTTTCATAGGTGATTTTGATGTCGGTTTTTTGATTAATTTCTTTTATAGGCCCATCAACTGCATTCTCCTTCAAATTATTGATGCGCTCATACGACTTAGGTGTGCCAAGTTCTTGCCTGTATTGATCTAAAGTCATAGAAAAACCACCCTTCCCCTCAGACTTTTTTGCTAAATGGTAAAGGTCTAAAGAGTAAGTCAGTTTGAGGTTTAAGATATCTTCTTTTAAATATTTAGTGTAAGGGTTGAACTTATCAAAAACCTGAAGTAAATATATTACCTCATCTGTAAAATGCATCGATATATAGCCATCTGCATATTTCGACCTGATTAGCCATTGAACCTCTGTATCATCACCATCCTTATCCTCATAAATGAATGTACGCTTCATTAATTTTTTGCTAGCTGATTTCATTTGCTTATAAGCCGAGTTTCTATCTATTCCGCTAAGCTTAGCAAATTCAGAAGACGTAACCTCTATCGGTGTTTTTTCAGTAGCATTATTAACCCTAACTAATGGGCTCGCTAGAATAATGATGCGCTTCTCATCAATAGACATCTCTCTAAAAGCTTGAGTAATTTTATTTTGCATAACAATCCATTTTTCAGGATATTTTTTTTCGTATAGCTCGACATCATTCATTATGACAACCTCATTATGCTAGTTACTTTAAGATACTAGCATAGTGCGGGATAAAAATAGCATTTAAACGGGATAAAAGTAGCATAATGCGGGATAAAAGTAGCATAATGCGGGATAAAAGTAGCACAATAGAGCACGTAACCCTTTAATAGTAAAGCTTACAGACTGTCTAAAAGTATTTAAAAGTATTTAAAAGTAAAAAATATATTTTCATTTTAAATAATGAGGGAAAAGCCAAAGAACCAACGGATTTAAGATGATAATTTGATCGACCAATTACTTGTAAAACTACTCAATAGCTCAAAATGCAATTGTCCACTTACTTGATGTTAATCCTCGTTTGCATGGTTCGGGTCAAGCTTGGATCTTTGAAAATCTTCAAAAGCATAGTCAAAGATATTTTGAATATCTTCATCCGTCATTCTGGACACCCTGTTTTCACATTCTCAATATCATTCTCATTTTTTGTAGACAGTGTGTTCTTCATTTTCAGTAGCCATTATCGATACCTCTGTAAACCCCTTTTAAATCGTTGCCAAAAAGCCTAAAAACCACTCTTATATGCGTTTTACACTCTGTTCGATACGATGGTAGCTAAAGCTATTCTAAAACGCTTAAAACAGCCGATAATCGTCTCTTAACCTTTCGCTAATTAGTAGACGATCCAGCTGTACCGTCAATTAGGCGATTTCTAGCAGCTACTGTGCTGATGAGTAAGCATCAAGCAAGGAACCGTGGTCACTGTCCTGACTGCTTTTAGGTGGTGTAAAGCTGCTTGGTGTTTCCTTAGCCTCACTTTGCATCTTATGAGCGATTGATTTTAAAAACTCACGGTGCTTTTTTAAACGAACGTACCTTTCATTATCATGGGCGTCTAAAAATATAGCTTGTAGTTCGTGATTGTCATCATCATCTAATGCGTTGGCTAACCATTCCCCCAAAACCTGTTGTGCCTCAAGTCTGTCCTGATTGATTTCTTTTTTAATAGCCTGTAACTGCTTTATCTTATCTGCGAATAGATCATCTGATATTACTGACATTATCTCATCCTTTTCTAGTCAACTATGATAGAGTTGATCCTAGCAGTGTACACATAGGGATGCAAGGTAGTAAAATACACAAGACCACATCTTTTTGTGGGCGCAGTAGTATTTTAACTCTCTGTTAAGAGCGAACTTAGGAGTTTATGTAAAAAAGACCCACAAGGGGTGCTATTTTTTTACATAAACTCCTAAGTTCGGCAGGGGGCGATCCCCCTACGACCCCCAAGAAAACATTTTTCAATTCCGGATTTTTTGCCATGAACAATAAAGGGTTTCATCTATCGGTTAGCGCTGTTAGCAAAGCGAAAAATCATAGTGTGTTGGCAAAATCTGCCTATAATTCTGGCTTAAAAATAATCGATAAGCAGTTGGGAGAGATACATGATTACACCAGTAAAACCAAAGATAAGATTCTAAATTTAGTTGATAGTGATGGCACTAAGTACATCCAGGTGATTGAGAAAAATGTGTTGCATACGGCTTTGATAACACCAACGATTGCTGAGAATTTGGCAGTAACGCGTGAGGGGTTTTGGAATAATATCGAACGCATTGAGACTCGTAAAAACGCGCAATTGGGTACTGAGATTGATGTGATGTTTCCTGAGGGGGTTACAGCTGATCAGCGCATAGTGCTGGTCGAGCGCTACGCTCAAACCCTATCTGATCGCTACAACGTGCTTGTCGATGTGGCTATCCATCGCCCCCACAGTCATGAGAAGCATGTGGAGAAGATTGAAGTGGTCGAGCTGACCAGCAGTAATTTTCATGCTCATATTTTACTCTCAAGCCGTGAAATATTAGCGGATGCGGATAAAGGTTATGTCTTATCGAAGCGTAAGAATTGGACACAGTGGTCAACCGGTGAGCGGCTATCTAAAGGACTAAATGGGCGCGGCGATGAGCTTAAATATCAACGCCGACTTTGGGCGGATATGGCTAATAAGCTATTACCTGAGAATAAAAGTATCAGTGAGAAATCGTACCGTGAGCAGGGCATTAATCGTTTACCAAAAATGAAACTGGGTAAATCCTTGTATAAGGATATCTTAAAAGGTAAGCGCTCATTGATTCATGAGTACAACGAGACGATTGATGAGATCAACGCCTACATCGAAAAAAATGGTTTGGTAATTGAGTATGACGACAAGGGTCGTATTGATCTTGAGAGCAACGTACAAGAGATTGATGGCGTTACAGTACATTATAAAAAGCGTAAACCCTTTGCACGATTTGAGCTTAGTAACATTCGCTTGGTGGATCCCGCCGCTGAACTTACACCCCCTACTCCTAAAGAGGACAGTCAGACTCATAGTGATGCGGCCAATGATCAAACACTTGATGAGCTTTTAGTGATCTCAGATGATTTTGAGCAGCAAAAAAAGATGGTGCGCAGCGCCTTATTTTCAACCATTGATAGGCTGCATGAAGAGTTAGCACACCAGTCTAAACAGACCATTACCATTGCCGAAAATATTAAAAGCACACCGAGGTTCACCGAAGAGGTGGGACAGGATTACAGCACGTCCCGCCAAAAAATGATTGAGCTTGCCAGGCAGATAAGCACAAAAGAGCAAAGCGAGGCACTAAAGGCAGCTTTAGCCTTGGTTGAGCAGTTTAGACAAGACGACACCCTACAAACGCGCCGCGCCGTTACCAGTCTTGAGAAGCAACTGTCACAGATTGATAAAATAGTGCTGAATAATAAAGCGATGCTAGAAAAGCTGATCCCGCTTAATAATGAAGTCATTGCTGACTACAAAGGGTTAAAGGCTACCCTAAAACCGTTTGCCGCAACGCTTAATAAACTGGCGACTGGCTTTAAAGCGCTGGATGAGATTGATATTGAAAAATCCGACTTATCCTTACAGTGGGATCAAGCGTTTTCGGATCTACAAGAGATAGGCGTTACCAATAACATGGACACTTATCATAAGTTTGCCGCATTTGCAGATCTGGATGTTGAGCGCTTTAAGTACCTTCTAGAAGGGCGTGAGGCGCTCAGTACGTTAAAAGCGGTAGAGATAGATAATACCGCTGAGGCGCGTTTGACAACGCTGGTATCTGATGTAAAGACATTTAAAACCGCCAATAATGAAGACATCAAACAATTAAAGCTGCAAATCAATACCAGTCAAAAAACTTATCAGCGCCTATCGCCGTTTTATGAGCAGCGTATCGCCTTACTGGATCAAAGTGAAGCTGTGATTGTGCAAGATGATGACCTATACGATGAGATTACCCGTACCAAGACCACTCAATTGAACGCAGATCGGCTTGATGACTGGCGCAACCGTACGATGGTGCTTCACCACCAGCTCAACAAAGCACATGAGCAAGCAAAGCTTAAGGAAGAGGCTGAGCGCGCACGAGAGGAGGCTTTGATAAGGCGGCGAGTAGCTTTACAACAGAGACGGCAGCAGGCATCTCTTAAGCGTCAGCGAATCAATGAGACCAAAGCATATCGAGATCGATTTGACAATTTAGTGGTACGGGTGCGTGACCGCGTTGATACCCTTGATTTTAAAGCCATTGATGCACCGATCGAAGTGATCAACGCGGCTGAGGCGGTTGCCGCACAAGCATTTATATTCACCACTCTAAAACGCACTGACAGCTTTACGACACTACAAAAGAGTTTACGAGACACCGATGCCAAAAAAATTGCACCGCAGGTGCAGAAGGCAGCAACATCGCTGTGGCAACAGCTTGAGCGCTTGCCTGACAATCAAGATAAGGTCGAGGTATTAACCCAGATCAATGAGCGCTTTGAGCATGTTCCTGCTATCACCATAGATGCGGCAACGCTCACGCAAACCGTGACAGATCACCTGCAAAAAACGAAGAGCGCCATCCAAGCGCAAGAACAAGCACAAACACGCCGCTACTCATCACCACGCCCATTTTAGGCGGCATTATTATAATGAGCACACCATGAATAAAGATAATAGCAATGAGCACGACATTCACGACGAGCTTATTAATCTAGTGACCAGACTCAAACCTGTGATCGAAGCTCTGCGAGCACTGATTGGACAAGCTGACGATGCGGTGGCAACGCGCCTTGATCACTCTCTTAGCCGTATTGATAGTACGGTGGACGAAATCAGCACTGTCATTGCAGAACTAGGAAACAGCGCGAGCGCTTCCTCAGAAGCATTGAGTCAGTATCAAGATCTTGTGTTAAAGCAGCTACAAGCAGCAGTGACCACCTTTACCGATACTGAAATGCCGCGTCGTTATGATGACAAAATAGCGGACATCATCATCGATATGAAGCAGCAGATTGATACGGCTGTACAGGCGGTCGTCACTGCTAAAAACGCCAGCATAGAGGCGAAAGTGAGTGCCATGCAAGCGGTGGCTGATAAGCTTGGCGCTAGTGCGGACAGTCTTGCACTCTTTACCAATCAGTACCAAGCTGGTCATAAGCAGATTATTACCGATATTGAGGCGCTTGAGACCGCTACAAAAAAGCGGATTGGAGAAGTAAAAGAGGATGCTGATAAAGACTTGGATAAGATTTACAAGTCTATTGAGTCCATGAGTATTAAAAAGATAGCAGCAGTGGCCGCTGCTGCCACAGCGGGAATGGTGATGGTTTTGGTGCTACTGGTCTTCTGGTATGTGCCAAGCTTTGATGAGATTGCAGAAATGAGACAGCAGCAAGTAGAGCTACAGCGCGGCATCGATGAGCTTGAAACGGGATGGAAGCAGGCCTTTAATAACGCTCGAAGTCAGCAGCTTATTTTGGCTTGTGATGTTAATGAAGAGCAGCCCGATGTGATCAGTTGGTGCGTTAGAGCAGACAGCAAAAGCGTTTTGAGAGATGAGAAAGGCTTTATATATTATAAAATAGCTGAGTTGACGCGTGCGGAACCGATTGAGTAAAGGTGTATGGTGATAGTGAGCCATACCACCGAAAGAGACCTTTATAGACTTAGGGTGGCGTAGATAATTGTAAGGGCATTCTTAGGTTAGATACTGGCAGCGGATAGATTTGGTCAAGAATGAGTCTTCTAGAACATATATGACTGAAAAAAGGATTTTTTGACTGTCGTTATCTTTGTCTATATTAAAAAGCCAGATAATGACAGTGTATCTGGCTTTGAGGGTTATTGTTTCTTGTCGAAAAAGAGATCTGTGAATATCAGTTGAAACCATTAAGCTGCTTGGTCAGTATGAGCTGTGACCAACTCTATAAAGGTAGTTTCAAGGATGCTTAAAGTGTAGTCGTCAACGATAACACCTTCATCTAGCTGTCGTTGCACCCAGACATAAATCGCTTCATCATTATAAAGAATAGCGTCAACACCAAGTAATGATGCCAGTTGTACGCCTTGCTGTATTTGTAAGCTGAATAACAGCTGAGAAGCTAAAGCTTTAGTATGTTCACTAAACCATGCGCAGCTGTTGAGCCGAGATAGATGGTTGTTCATTGGTGTTCTCCTATAGATTATTATATATAAAGAATGGATAAAATGACCTATTACAGGTCAAATTATACCTATATTTTAATCTATTACAAGATAAAATGACCTTCTAAAGCTCTTTTTATACGTCTAAAGGTGATAATGTCTTATGAGCGAAGGTGTTCAATCAGGTGATTCACTGCTGTCCTCATTTATGATTTCATATAAATCACCAACATTGATTCTAAGATACGAGCATAAAGATTCGATGACATCTAGATCAACTCGGGTGGCTTCTTCATGATATATGCGAGTAATGGTGCCACGATTGATACCAGTATCTCTTGCGACATCGGCAATTTTAAGGCGTCTTTCGCCCATGATGGTCGATAAGTGACACTTCACCATAATGGTTTCCTCATCAACGATTAGTGGTTTTTGATTGGTGAGCGGATTATAACGAATATGAACGGCTAAAGTATTCCTTTTAGTAGCTAAAATTGATATCCAATAGCGGCAATTTACCTAGTAGTAGGTAGTTTATTATGCTGTCTTTGATACAGGACGTCTATCATGATGGATATACGCTAGTTAGAAAAGGCGATGCTATTTTTACTATGAAGTATTGCTATTAGTAGTGATGTGACGTACATTTTTAGCTATACTTATATACTTATATACTTATATACTTATATACTTATATACTTATATACTTATATACTTATATACTTATATACTTATATACTTATATACTTATATACTTATATACTTATATACTTATATACTCAATACATACTACAGGGATCTGTATTTATGAAGGTAATCGCGGTATTAAATCAAAAGGGTGGGAGCGGTAAGACCACCATCGCAACGCATTTGGCGCGTGGGCTGCAGCTAAAAGGCCATAGCGTGCTGCTGGTCGATAGCGATCAGCAAGGCAGTGCGCGTGACTGGAGGGCGGTTGATGAAGACAACCCAGTACCAGTGATCGGGCTCGACAGGCCAACGCTAGATAAAGATTTAAAATATGTGTCTGATAAAGAGTATGTAGTGATCGATGGATCGCCGCAAGCCACTAGTCTGGCCATTTCAGCTATCAAGGCAGCTGATTTTATACTGATTCCGGTGCAGCCGAGTCCTTACGATATCTGGGCAACCAGTGATTTGGTTGACTTGGTGCAGCAGCGTATTGAGATGATGGATGGCAAATTAAAAGCGGCGTTTGTCGTATCACGTGCCATTCAAAATACCAACATTGGTAAAGAGGTGGCAACCGCGCTGCTTGATTATAATCTTCCGGTGTTAGAGACGAGAGTGATGCAACGAGTTGCTTATCCTAATAGTGCTGCTCTTGGTAAGACAGTATTTGATACCGAATCGCCTAATAGCAATGCAATACAAGAGATAACTGCATTGGTCAGTGAAATTCAAATATTTTTTGGTGAGGAGTAAGTCATGAGTTTATCAGCAGGTCGTCCAAGTAAAAAAGCTAAGGATGAATTGGCTTTATCAGATGTGACCGAAAGCCCCAAAAAGACGGTTCGAGTAAATTTTAACCTAGATGAAGATAAACACATTGCACTCAAGCGGTACGCGCTTGAAAGCCGAAAAACGGTGACTGAGCTGCTGACTGAAATGATTGAGGAAAAATTGGTTGAGCGATAGGTATAAAAAATTCGTTTTTTTATACCTATAAAAACGATATGTAAAAAACTTAAAAAGCTATACATATCGTCGAACGCTGCGCACCTTTTTAGTAGCATCAGATGCTTGTTTTCTTAAGCCAGACGTAGAAGCAAGCTGCAAAGAAAATACTAACGGCAAAACAAGTATTTTCGCTTAGGTCAGCACCATATAATAGAGCCAAAAACGGTTATCAGTGCTAAGGTATATCGTCCTTAATCAAAATATTACTTACCAATTAAATTTATACAAAATGTGAGGTGCTTCTATGTCTGAGCTATGCTGAAAAAACTGTAGAACCAAACTTGGTGAACTAACGTGAACCTCCCCAGGATTGTCGGAGACTCAACATTTTGAGAGAATACGACAATGAAAAGACAAACCTACACTTCTGAGATTAAAGAACGCGCCGTTCGTATGCTAATCGAAGCAACAAACGGCTATCCCTCTACATGGTCAGCCATTCAAGCCATTGCCCCTAAGATTGGCTGTACGCCTGAAACCCTACGATCATGGCATAAAAAACACATCGTTCAAACTATTCCTGCCTCAGTGCAAGCGCAAAGTGACAAAGAACGCATCAAAGAGCTTGAACGCGAGAATAAAGAGCTTAAGCAAGCTAATGAAATCATCAGAAAGGCTGCGGCTTTTTTCGCCCAGGCGGAGCTCGACCGCACGCCTTAGTAATGATCAGTGTTATTGATGATAACAAAGCTAAGTATGGGGTCGAGCTGGTCTGTAGAGTCCTACCGATTGCCCCGTCAACTTATTATCGTGCTCAAGACTTAAGCGACAACCCACACAAGCGTTCACTACGCAGTCAGTATGACGACTTCTACATCAGTGAAATCAGACGCATCTGGCAGGACAGTAAATGCCGTTATGGTGTGCGTAAGGTTTGGCAGCAGATGAAAGCTGATGGGTTAAAGGTTGCTCGTTGTACCATAGAGCGTTTAATGAGACAGCATGGCTTACAAGGTATCTGACGCGGTAAGGGTAAGTTACCACCAACAGCCGTGACGACCAGAAGCGTGCTGATGACTTGGTCAATCGTAACTTCTATGCCCATCGTCCTAATCAGCTATGGGTTGCTGACTTCACCTATATCAAGACGACAAGCGGCTGGGTCTATACCGCTTTTATTATTGATGTGTTTGCTCGCGCTATCATTGGCTGGAAAGTATCGAATCGCATGAATACCGATATGGTGATGGCGGCGTTAAATCAAGCAATAGCAGATAGAAACTATCCCAAAGATGTGATTCATCAAAGTGATCGAGGGGTTCAGTATTTATCCATTCGCTATACCGATAAGATGAAGGACTCTAGCGTGATTGCTTCTGTTGGTACAACAGGCGATTCATACGACAATGCATTGGCTGAAACGGTCAATGGGCTTTACACGTCTGAGGTGATTCATTGTTTAAAGCAGAACTGGACTGGTGTGAAGGATGTTGAACTGCCAACCCTTGAGTGGGTAGATTAGTTCGAGACTTTCTCAAACTTTGTGTAACTGCTTATAATCCATTAACTGAGGAATAAGCAGTGACTACTCAATATGGCGTTAAAAAACCGAACGTCTGCTTTAAGGCGCGTTCGAATTACATTGATGACCATGTATGTCAGCAACCATTCTATCTAAATGACCGTTACACCGTTTCTTCAGCATAATTTACTTGTCGAATGACCCTTTTAAAAAATGCAAAGGCATCTTCAGCTCCTTTTAATGCTTGTTGGCGTTGTGTTAGTGTCAATTTTAAGCCATCTAAGTGCTCTTTAAATTCACGCCAATGCACCATTCTGCCATCTTTATGTGCAGATAGGTGTTTTGCACCATGAGTACTTGTAAGTTCAATTTTTTGAGCTTCTTTATATAAAATTGCGGCGCCTAAATTTGAACCTTCAGAGCAATAAAGCCAACCAATAGATTCAAACTCACCTGGACTAGGTATAGCCTCATCGACTAACATAGTCTTAACGTGAAGGTCTTGCATGTCCATGGCTATTTGTTCTAAGCGCGATAGACTATTAAGTCCCTTAATCTTAAGGTTTAAGCTGGGATTCTCATAGATAGGTTTCAAAACTTCGTGAAAAGCATTTTGTGCTTGTAAAAATTTACTGTAATTTTCTATAGAAGCAAATGGTTCCATAGATAAAACGAGCATGTCAACACTATCATGTATTTGGCGGGAGTGCTTTTTTAATGCTTCACTAAGAGGTAAGTTCATCATTGTTTCCTATACTGTATTCACATTTATTAGGTAACGTTAGGGCATAGTCTCATTTTTATCCTATTTATTCAGTTTCTCTCAGACTGAGGACACGCCGTAATGTTTTTAAAGTTTTATTGATTGTCTTTACGTATTTTATCTAGAACACTTTGTCTAAAATTCATAGGTTAACCCTACTTTGTAATTTCTTCCTAGTGCCGTAAATCTTTCAATGCCAACCCCTTGGTCATCTACCATAGAGTTGACGTTTAATTCTGCTAACGAACGCAAGTTGTCCCATGGAACATATTTAGCATCAAATAAATTAAACACCCCCGCTGATAGTTTTAAATTAGAACTTAATTTTTTACTCCCATAAACATCATATACATAAGCCGATTTAGACTTATCAATGTGCTTATAAGGAGCAATGACATTCTTATAAGGTGTGTTATAACCATTTGATTCTAAGGTAACTACTTTTGCATCATTAGCATGTTTCCTGCCCAAATACCTTAGATTCGCAGACAGTTGCCAATCTTTTTTAGGGGCTTCATAACCTAACCCTAATGTGACATTCAAAGGCTGAGTAGCAAGTAAGTTGGTTCCTTTATCAGTTTTATCTTTGGCATAATTTAAATTAGCAAATACCTGAATATCTCCTCCTAGGTCAGCAAGCTGTCCAACATCCCATACGCCTCCTAAACGCAATCCATAAGTCTCTGCGTCACCAATATTTTGGGCGCTGAGTATATTTATAGAATGGGGTGAACAAACCGGTTGGCCGGTCGAATAATCTTCATAGCATCGTTGTTGTTCCTCTTGAGAATTCAACAAACTAATAAAGTCACTATATTTAGTATAGAAACCTATAGCTGTAAAACTTAAATCTTGAAACTGGCCAGATAAGCTTAGCTCATGATTAATAGACTTCTCAGGTTTGAGGTGAACATTAGGCATTAAGCTATTTCCCATCATCTCAAATGCTGAATACATTTGGCTGGTAGTGGGTGCCATGAATCCTGTAGATAGCTGATACTGGGTCTGCAAATTGGGACTGATTTTGTAGTTTATGGAAAACATCCCCCCTATATTGTCCATTTTCTTATTGTGATCAAACTCGCCATTCTCATAATCAATACGTACCGGATAATATTTGCTTGACTTCTCGACGCCTTTTTTATTGATTTCATCCATATAAGGTTTGTAGTTGTAATTGTCATACCGAAGCCCAATCGTCGTATCGAGCTTTTCCGTTAAATTTATTTTGTCTTGAATGGCCACATTGAAGATATCTTGCTTCACTGAGGGCCCAATAAAATCGTACCAAGAACTGGGGTTGCCTGAAGAAGGAATATAAGTTTCTTCTAAGGTCAATCTATGGTCCGTCTTTGCATATTTTGTATTAACTGACAAAGTATGAGAGCCTAGCTTCTCAGTTTCTAACGGTAAGCTTATTGCCTCTATACTTAGTTGTATGGTTTTGTCCTCTTGAGGCCGATGCTTCACTCCATCTACCCTATAAGAGTCAGATCCCCATACTTGGCTATAAGTTTCTGTATTAGCCACTCCTGTAATTTTTTGCTGAGTTAAAGTGGTATTGACCTCATCTATGAACTCACTAGTAATAGGTAGATATCTATGACTGATGCCATAACTTTCTAATTCTGCAGTATCCTTACTAATTCTTGAAGCAAAAGTTTTTCTGGTAAAGTTATTGGATACTCTATCCGTTTTTTGTTTAGTGGCATGAAAACCTAATCGGTTTTCTTCGTTCAAATGAAGGTATAACTTTGCTAACGTTGCCTCTGTTGTATAATTTAATGGGTCAGGTAGTATTGCTGCTGTATTAGATCTGTACCCTGTAGAGGGATATTTATAGTCTGGATCATTGATAAAATCATAGGCAGGATCTAGTTTGTTTTTATCGAAATCTAACATTCGGTGATTTTTTGTTTCATGTCCTTCACGATGCACATAATTAATTATTGCCTCAAGCTTATCGTTTTTCCCTGCCAAACCAAAAGCGTTACTAAATTCTTCATTGCTATTGCTATAACCTGTTTTAACATAACCACCAAGTTGACGATCAGGTCTTATTAAATCTTCTGGGTCTTTGGTCTTGAAACTAACAGACCCTCCCATTGCACCACTACCAGAATTAAAAGAGTCCGCCCCGACTTCAAACTCTACCTCTGACAGAAGCTCTACATCGGGTGAAAATCGACCCTCAAACATATATCCATAAGCTGAAAATATTTCATTGACTTGCTTGTCTGGCAAGCTAACTCCATCTAGGATTAAAGCTACCCTATTGCCATCCACCCCTCTGATAGCGTAGCCATTGCTACCATATCTTCCTGCATCAGCCACACTTATATCAGGGTTATAACGGACTAAATGTTTATCACTGTCAATTAGGTTGTCTGATATCGTCTTGGCCGTTTTAAGGTCGTCCCCTACATTTATAGGGGGCTGCTTATTAGCATAAACAGTTATCGTGTCCATATGTAACATCGGTAAGTTATCTTCTTGGTGCTGAGTATCCGCAATGGCTGATTGATACATCAAAGTTCCAACAAGAATACTTAATAAGGTTTTAGACTTACCTTTAAGACTAGGTATATATATCGACTTCTTATAAGTTGAATCCTCGTGCATTCCAAATTTCCTATAGTAAAAATAAGCACAATTTTCTTCATATCAGCCTCGTCGTCAAAGGAAATAATATTAATTGTTAATAACATTGCTGATAGTTTCTTCATATAATAAAACAATATAGTTACATTGTAAACGATAATCATTAACAAATAGGAAAATATATGATCTTAGAGTATTTTACTTTTCGCAAAGGCTTAGCAAGGAGTCAGGAAAACGTCTTGCAATAGTAGGAAAAATTAAGCGTCCGGCAGTCGAGACATCCACAAAGTAACAGTGATGCATATTGCGCATGTAACCCAAGCAAGCCACTGCAAACTATCAGAAAATCGGTAAAACAACATACCGCATGACATAGCCATCATTGACCAAGCCAAATATTTTGCCTTACGAGGAATAGCTCGATGCTGCTGCCAGTTCTTTACCATTTCACCGAACACTTTATGTTTGAGAAGCCACTGATTGAATTTATCAGACCCTTTAGCCCAGCATGCTGCCGTTAGTAAAATGAAAGGGGTGGTAGGTAATACTGGAAGAATAATACCGACTAAGCCTATGAAGAAGAAAAAACCGCCTAGCGCCATAAATAATATGCGTATTAGGCGGTTATGATGAATTTGGTTGAGCATTACTTTTTTTTGTAAATTCGATGAATTTGGTGAAGGTTGCACATTGTTCATAAGAAAGTAGCTCGATAGTTAAAGAGTAGCAGCCAGTTATTTAGCGAACTGCGAATATTTTCATATAGAAAAAAAGCAGTATTTGCAGATTATATTTTTATATATAATTGTAAATGATAATCATTCGTTTATCAAAATTATCATGCATTACCATTCAGCTGAACCGCCCCGGAATTGTCGGAGACTCAACATTCTGAGAGAATACGACAATGAAAAGACAAATCTACACTCCTGAGATTAAAGAACGCGCCGTTCGCATGCTGATTGAAGCGTCTGGCGACTATCCTTCTACATGGTCAGCCATTCAAGCCATAGCGTCAAAGATTGGCTGTACGCCTGAGACACTGCGATCCTGACATAAAAAGCACATAGACCAAACCATTCCCGCCTCAGTGCAGGCTCAAAGTGATAAAGAGCGCATCAAAGAGCTTGAACGCGAGAATAAAGAGCTTAAACAAGCTAATGAAATCATCAGAAAGGCTGCGGCTTTTTTCGCCCAGGCGGGGCTCGACCGCACGCCTTAGTAATGATCAGTTTTATTGATAATAACAGAGCTAAATATGGGGTCGAGCTGATCTGTAGAGTCCTACCGATTGCCCCGTCGACTTATTATCGTGCTAAAGACCTAGAAAACAGTCCTGAAAAGCGTTCACTGCGCAGACAGCATGACGACTTTTACATCGGTGAAATCAGACGCATCTGGCAGGACAGCAAGTGCCGTTACGGTGCTCGTAAAGTATGGCAGCAGATGAAAGCTGATGGGTTAAAGATTGCTCGGTGTACCATAGAGCGATTAATGAGACAGCATGGCTTACAAGGTGTCTGGCGTGGTAAGGGCAAGATTACCACCAACAGCCGTGACGACTAGCAGCGCGCTGATGACTTGGTCAATCGCAACTTCAAGGCGCATCGTCCTAACCAGCTTTAGGTAGCGGACTTCACCTACATCAAGACAACGAGCGGCTGGGTATATACTGCTTTTGTTATTGATGTGTTTGCTCGCGCTATTGTGGGCTGGAAAGTTTCTAATCGCATGAACACCGATATGGTAATGGCGGCATTGAACCAAGCAATAGAAGATAGAAACAATCCCAAAGACGTGATTCATCATAGTGATCGAGGGGTTCAGTACTTATCTATTCGCTATACTGATAAGATGAAAGACTCTGGCGTGATTACATCTGTTGGCACAACAGGCGATTCATACGACAATGCATTGGCTGAAACGGTCAATGGGCTGTGCAAGTCTGAGGTGATTCATTATTTAAAGCAGAACTGGACTGGTGTGAATGATATTGAACTGGCAACCCTTGAGTGGGTAGATTGGTTCAATAAAACACGACTGCATAGCACGATTGGTTATGTGTCACCCTTTGAGTTTGAAAAGCGGTATTATGATAATTTGACCCTGTCGGGTATTGCTGCCTGACTCAAGTAAATCACTCTCCGATAGAGTCGGGGCGGTTCACTATTTTAACAAGAGAAATATTAGCGTTGTAAAATTGATGTTTTAATGAAATTATAAACGCTATTCATACAGACGGTACGATAATAGCTGTCTTATATTACTTATATCAGTTGGATTTTTTATAAAGACTGATGGTTTAGATTTAATGATAACTAAGCGAAAAGGAATGCCGCTATGGATAATCAAGATATTAATGAAAATAGTATGGATGATCAAAATATGAACAATCAAACACTGAAAGGTGAATGGAACCAACTCAAAGGCTCCGTAAAACAAAAGTGGGCGGATCTGACAGATGACGATCTCACTCATATTGAGGGTGACCGTGATAAATTGGTTGGCCGTGTTCAAGAACGTTATAGGCATTCAAGAGAAGATGCAGAGCATGATGTAGATGACTGGCGTCGCGAAAATCAATACTAAATAGAACCTTTTCTCTAACTCTTTAATTTCTATTACTTATAATAAAGACTGCATTGAGAATATGCGGTCTTTTTTTAATGTATAAACTGTAGCGGTAATTTATCCTTTCATTACTTTTACCTTTGTCATCGCGTAAAAAATTAAAAAATCTGTTACGCAAATTCATCATGTCATAAACTGAATATTAAAGAGAAAACTACTGTAATAACTACTGAGACAATTGTAATTGTTTTGATTTTACCTATTTTTAATAAGGAGAACGCTGTGACGGGTAGCTGTGCAAAATTATTAGCAGACAAAGGATTGACGGTGGTCTTTATTGAAAGCGCAACTGCTGGCTATTTAGCGCATCGTTTTTCTGTCAGCCCTTATTCAGGTGATGTGTTAATGGGTGGACTGGTGTGTTATGACGTTGCTATAAAGAAAAAGGTGCTAAAGGTATCCAGCGAGTTAATTGAGGAATGTACGCCTGAGTCTCAAGCAGTTACCCGAGAGCTCGTCATTCAATCCAAAACGATGTTTGACGCTGACTTGCATGTTGCTTGCACGGGGCTGCTAAAGCCTGGCGGTTCTGAAACCAAAGAAAAACCCGTTGGGACGTTTTTTTATTGTATCGGCTATAAAGGTGAGTTTTATGAGTTTCGCAGCCTTTGTCACGGCGCGCCTGAGCAAAAACTGCTTTCATATCAACCTTATTTGTAAGAGTGTTATTGAGGTGGTCAACCAGTCATCCTAACTAATTTATTATCTTAGTATTTAGAGCTTTAGCCCACCCCCTTGAATGATGGCATCGATTGCATACTTCATCTGGCGCTAAAATACACTCGACATATGCGCAATGCATACAGGCATAAGGCTGTCCGTGTTCTATCTTTTTTGTTGCCTGAAATTCTTTGGGGAAAATAGGTAAGCCATATTGCGTTTCATCATGTGGAAATAACAAAACACTGAACTCACCATCTGTTTCGAGCAATCCAACCTCCACTTGCCCTAAATGACGCACGCCTTGTTGACGCATTTCAGTAAAAAATTCATCATGCGACATTTTACCTTTTTCGACATCCTCAATTATCAACAAACCATTTTCTACAATATAAGTGGGTTTGCCTTCTAATAGAAGCTCAAAAAACTTGTGCTTCGTGGTAAACCACGTGAAAAGTCTATAAAGAAGTAGGACAAGGCTCATGATGAGCACCGCTTGAATAAGCGGTAAGTCTTCTGTGAACATGGGATCACCAGCGATAGAGCCTAGTGCCAAAATCATAGTTAACTCAAAAATAGTGAGTTGGCGAATCCCGCGTTTGCCTGTACTTCGTAACAATAAAATGATTAGGCAAAACATGAACGTAGTACGTATTGCTATTTCTGCTGCAAAACTCCATGTTGTGTCATAAATGAAAATACTGGTCCAGTTCATATCACGCTCCTATTAGGACTTTAGACCATCATGGTAAGTTATCTTTTTCTAAATTCGTTAGAAATGCAGCAAAACCTTCTGCCGTACGTGCTTGCAATCGACTACTGGTCGTTACACGGACGCGATTGCTCCAAGTAATGTCATAGCCATGAACTTCAAATCTTTTAACCAAATCCACGTCTTCATGGCAAGGCAGCGGCGAAAACCCGCCAACAGCCAAATAAGCCTCACTGCTAAAACTCAAATTTGCCCCATGAATATGACGATGCCCCATTTTGTCTTGATAATGAGCGATATAACCTTCACGCGTTTGTGGCATCAAATGCTCCCAGCTATCAACGCTCACTACGCCACAAATAACATCAGTTGGCTGACGCGTAACTTGTTCAACTTGCTGCACCAACCAATCAACAGGTACAACTGTGTCGGCATCTGTACAGGCAAGCCATGTTGCACCTTTTGCAATCGCATGACGAATGCCTATGTCTCTCACTTTACCCACACATTGGTAGTCACAGCACAGATAATCAACGCCGGCGGCTTTGACGATTGATTGCGTATCATCAGTACACCTATCTAGTACCACCAATGGATATGCCGAGATGGAGGGTGGTAGTTGTGAAATGGCGCACTGTAATGCTGCCAAACACTTAATGATAGACGTCACTTCATTGTGCACAGGAATCACAATACCAATTTTTATATTACTCATGGATGCCCCTCGTATTTATCGACTGTTAGACGTCTTCATATTAAATTTTCTTGCATAGCGACCGTATTTGGAGAATTTTGCCAAACATCTAATAAAAAATCACTATCGACCACTTGGCTTTGATGATTAAAAGTTACTTGGCAAGATGCCTTATCGTTTGCGGCATTAAATGCTTGGTGTAGGCGTTGATGCACGGTTTCTCCCGTCATCGCAAACCCATCAATCGCATAGCGCCAATGACAGCATAGCAATGTACCGTCTATAGCAATATTCTGCTGCGCCCAAGCAATCACTGTATCGATATCATTGGGTTCTAGATAATATAAAACCTCGCTAATGACAATTAAATCAAAAGGTGAGCGAGTAGCAGAAACATTGTCTGATAGAGAATCGGTATCTATAAGTTTCCTTTCTAGGTTCAATAAAATAGTAGGAATCACGCCCTGAATGACATAAGCATGAGGCAATTCTGCTAAACGTTCTTTGGCAAGTTTCACGGCCTGTTGATTGCCATCAATGCTGATTAGAGTCTGACAACGCTGAGCCAATAACTCACTCAGCACACCGTTCCCGCAGCCCAGTTCAATAGCATAGTGATAATGAGATTTTGGCAGCATGGCTAGACAAATCTCTCTCTTACGCTTTTCGTACCAACGCGTTTGATACTGCCAGGGGTCGGTATTGTTGTGATATAACGCGTCAAAATAGGTTTCTGAATAGTTATCATATTGGCGAACGTCGACCAAATTGGTATTAGAAGCATGGCTCATACAGATAAACCTCCCAAGGTTGGCTGATTCTAGCGATAGTTTGCGCAGATAAAATAGGTGGATTGTCCGTACTGTCATCAGCAGTAATCTGACTTTTAAAACAGGCAATGGCTTCTATTTTACGCTGTAGTTGCTCAGCGGTTAAATCTACACGCATCGCACAGTCCCACGGGATACGGCTATCGGCAGGTTTTGCCCAATGCCACGCCCAAATCAACACTTGATAGCAGGATAAATGATGCCGTTTGGCAAACGAGGTGACTACTTGCCCGGTTGCTTCGTGATCAGGATGGCCATCACGTCTAAAGGTCGTCACTAAAACATCATTAGGCTCAATAAAGTCAGCCAGCTTTTTATAAAAATCTTCTTGCTGATTAAAGACTTCGCCATCTGTTAAGTGTAACGCTCTAGTCGTGACCTGATGAGCGATTCCTAAAGCTCTTAACGCTTTCATGCTTTCAAGCGGACGAATAACATTGAGGTTTTCTTGAGAGTAGAGGGTTGAGTTTGGATGGCTTTGCGTACCGTTAGTCACGTGAATAAGTACAATAGGATTGCCGTTCACCGCCAGCTGTTGCAATAGCCCGCCACATCCTAGAATTTCATCATCAGGATGCGGCGCAAAGATACAAATGCGTTGATGGGCAGCAAAGCGTTTTGCGATATTTAATGAAGGAAGGTTTTGTAGCCCAGACCAATTTTTCCAGCTATCTGGACTGGTACCATCGCCTTCGATAACGCGGTCACCCACAATTGGATGGTTAGAGTCAGGAGTAGCAGCAAGCATAACAGCATTATCTTTGACCATACGCTTTATAGCATTATTAGATGTTATAGTTGCCATGTATGGTTTTGCCCCTCTGTTATATCATTAGCTAAAACACTGGTTAGCTCGCCGATTTTTTTTAAGTCAAACGCTCCATGACTTTGGCGGATAAATACAGGAAGGTCTGCCGATAACCTTGCAAAATGAGCATTACGACAAAATGGCGCAGCGCCCAACGCTTGACCAACTCCCTCCATTATTTGGCGAGCGACCTTTTCAACTTGTGATCTTAGCTGGCGTATGGCAAGTTCGTGGCAGAGCTGTGGCTGACTATCGATTAAATTAGCAACATAATGAAAATACTGCTGAGTGACTGCCAATGCTGTGCTAATCTCACCCAAATACATGGCTTTATAATCGTTTGGTTTGTGCTGATAAGCAGTGACTAAATAGTTGGCTAAACAAGCCGTTGCCCCAAACCAACAAGCCGCCACTCCCGCAGCCCCATGCCAAAACCCTACTCGCTCTAGATAAGCATTTGTAGCTCCCACTTGATTGGCGGTTACGTTAGAGAAATGAACAGTCGCCGTATCAGTGGCTTGCATACCAACCGCCTGCCACTCACTATCGTCAACTTCAATACCAGATTGTTTCATGTCAACCACAAACAGTTGCGCGTCATTATTAGCATCACGATAGGTCATAAGCGCATGGTCAACCATGTTTGCTCCTGAGCACCAAGCTTTGGTACCAGTAACTTGACCTTGGTCATAACGGATAGGATCAGGATGCCCTTCTGCTGCCCAAACGGCCCAAAGCCCTGGCTCTGAATCACCATAGCCCAATTCATGTAAAATACTTAGGGCATCTAGATGCGATTCAAACCATTTAGCAATCGTTAAATCAATCCCTGCCACATAAGCCAAAACCTGCCAACGCGCCAATGTTCCTGATGTTGCACCATTTACATTTTTAGCTCCACCAGCAGGATGCGGAACTTTGTCGCTATAACCGATTAACACCTTTAAAATATTATGGCGTAATGTATCGCTTGCAGCCAAGGTGCTGATAGATTGGTTATCAATACCTGTGATATTTTCTATACTAGCTTTCATCTCTGTTAGTAAAGAATTTTTAGTATCTAACGTTAGCATGAGAATCTCCTAGCTATTTTTATAAACCAGACTCTTGGACTGTATCAGGTAGTGGGCTATCTGTTTGATGCCCTTTGTTGTTATATAAGTCCTCTAAGAAACCTTGATACCAAGAGTGAAGGTTTTCTTGCTGTAACCCCTGCAATAAGCATTGATAGCGAGCGATTCGCTCATCTAATGACATAGTTAATGCTGTTTTCAGGCCATCTGTCATGCTTGTTGGTCGGTATGGATCGATGATGACCGCCGCTTGCATTTGTTCAGCGGCCCCTGCATAACGTGAGACCAATAGCACACCCGGATCATCAGGATTTTGCGCGGCGATATATTCTTTAGCGACCAGATTCATGCCATCTTTAAGCGAGTTGACCCAACCGATATCACTCTGCCAAAACAACGTCATCAATGCTTCATGGCTTAATACGGTTTCGCTATAATTAATGGCTGGGCGACTTCCGGCGGCATCTTTTTGACCTTGTTTATTTGGTAAAAACTGCTGATTGATATTATCAACCTCTTGTCTGACAGTGTTATAAAGCTCATGATAAACCGGTAAATCTAAGCGACTGGGGCAGGCAACTTGTAATAGCGTCAGCTGGTTTTGATAGGTCGGATTTTGCTCTAAAAATTCACGATAGGCTGACAATCGTCTTAACAACCCTTTTGAGTAGTCAATCCTATCCACGGCAATAATTTGCTGGTCGGCAGATTTTATCAGCTTTTTTTTATCGGTGTGTGTAGCAAATTGCGAGGATAAATGGCTAACTTGCTGCTGGATTTTTGCCACATTGGTGCCGATTGGATAAGCATCAATCAGTAACCTGTGGTGGACCCCTGAGCCTAAATTTAGCAGAATTTGTGTATCTATCGACCGATTAGCAGTACTAAGGTGTTGCTGGGAATGTAAGATGTTTATTGGTAAGCCTTCTAAATAGTGGGTTAGATGGATGTTTGTTAAGAAGTGATCTTTTAGATAATGCTGGACGACGTCAAGACAATTGGCCTTATCTTGCTGAGTTTGCGTACCGAATACATCATAGTAAGCAAAATGATGAATAAGCTCAGCGCTTCTATCCAGCTGTTGCCAAAATGGCAGTGACACAAATGGAATATGTAAGAAAAAGCCGATACGATTGTGAATACCCAGCTGCCTACAATGATACGCCACGCTTAAAAAATGATAATCATGCACCCAAATCACATCATCAGGCTCAATAATCTTCTTTAATTGTTTGGCAAAAAGGTGGTTTACCGTTTGATAGCCTGCGTAATCCTCTGGCGCTTGACTAATTAAATCAACTCGCTCGTGCAATAATGGCCACAGTACATTGTTGGCAAAGCCGCAGTAAAACTGCTGATACTGCTCAGTGGTAAGTGCAGTGGTCATATAAGTGATGAATGTATTGGCACACGGCGCGTCAGCGTCTGCTAAAGCAGTATGTTTGATACTGCTAAATTCATTAGTATAATTATCATTATAGCGCTCGACAATTTCACCATTCCACCCCATCCAAACGACTGATTTTCCGTTCAACACGTCTTGCAGTACTATTGCAAGTCCACCTGCCATTGGGTTGTTATCAGGCATTTTAACTCGGTTAGATAGGACGAT
>NZ_JAFCVA010000022.1:0-28337 GCF_049896785.1 Psychrobacter sp. TWP2-1-2
AAGGATATTAACGATTTGATTATCAGTAAAGCGTGTCTTTTTCATAGGATTCTCCTGCTGGTATATTTTAGCAGTTAATCTCTATTTCTAAGTGTTCTTATTTATTGGGGGGATTACCGGTTCAGTCGGTTTATTCCCTTTAATTTTAAAGTCAAGTGCAAAGTAGGTAATACCGATTGTCCTTCCTATGACAAAGTCCTTTGGAAGGTAAGAAATGTTGGAGAGGTAGCAGAAAATAAAGACTGTATTCGTGGTCAGATTGAAGAAAGAGCATATGAAATAATCGAGCCAACCTCATTCAGAGGTACACATTGTATCGAGTGTTATTTGATAAAGGATGAGATATGCGTTGCGATTGGACGCGTAGATGTTCCAATTGGGCAGAGGTAGGAGTTTTCTTTGAAAGAAATTAAGAAGTTATTATTCCCTTTAATCATAATTATTGCAATTTCATTGGTTGTAGTTTATTTAGAAGGGTATAAAAAGAATTTGCTTGTTACAGTATTTATATTTATTGGAGGTTTATATGTTAAAGATAACGTAAGTAAATTATATTATCAATTAAGGTTTTTGTTAGGACAACATAGTTGGAAACGCTCACAAAGAGAATTAGAGATTTCTGGAAAGTTACAAGATAGTACATTAGTGAGAATCTCATTCGCATATCTCTTTAGAATTAAAGTATGTGGTAAGTATTTTTTAGTTCCTAATTCGAGAACTGAAAAGTATCAGCCTGTTGGTGGGGCATATAAATTTGATAGAAATGAGGCTATCTATTTGAGTAAAAAGTTTTCAGCTGAAAACGATGATTTTATTCGGGTAGACGAGGTTACAGAAATGGATTATAGGTTGCTGATTAAAAATGAAGATTTAAAGGCTTTTGTGAAAAGGTTTGATAGAACTACGTATAGAGAGAATATAGACGATTTATCCAGAGAGTTTAAAGAAGAAATTTTCAAAGCTGGTATTTTAAAACAAGAGGATTTCGGTACTTTAAATTATAGATATTGTGGAAGACATATGACAGATATTAAGCAAAGTCCAGTTGGTCGATTTGAAATTTTATTAGCAGATATTGTTGAAGTTGACTTAACAGATAATCAAGAAGAATTGTTTAAAAATCTTATGAAAAATGCTTCTATAAAGTATCAGTTTGCTACTACTAAAGATATAAAAAGTCTAGGTATGGATGTTGGGAAACAAAAATACAAGGATACTATTGCTAATCACACTTCTAAATTGTTAAGCGAAAATAGTAAAGAATTATATAAAAAAATTAGGTATAGATATAAGTACAGATCATCAATAAGTATTTCACTATAGAAAATAACTTTTGTCTTATCTTAATGTATAGCTTTGCTATACTTATTTCTCTTGTAATTAATAGAATAAACCTAACGCTGATTGGAAAAATTTTTTCGCTTCGATAGCAGCACTTATCCCGATAGGTTATGCAGTTTGCAAGCGTATAGTTTTGAAAAGTGATTAAATTAAGAGGAACGGTTCAGTTAATAACGAAATAAAAAACCCCTATTAAGGGGTTTTTTTATATAAAGCTAAAATTGAATACGCCTAAATCATCGCCCTTACCCTTGCCATAATCCCGCGTCCAATCACCAATCTCACATAAATAATGGCAATTGCAAACAGCAATACAACTAATGCCGCACCGCCAATCGCCAAGCTCGTCCACGGTACACTAAACTGTAGATTAAACCACTGTGTAATGGCCGCCCATGCGCCAACACTGGCGATGACAACGGCAAAGGTCGCCGCGCTAATACCAAGCACGCCCAACTCTAAGATATTGAGCATATATAGGTCGCGTTTTTGCATACCGAGCAGTCTAAATGACGCGCTGTCTTTCATGCGATCTTGTGAGGTGGACAGTAGCGAGCTGATCAGCACCATGACCCCAGTGAGCAGAGCAAGCAAGGTAAACACATAGACCAAGCGGCTCATTTGTACAACCAGCTCTTGGATTTGCTTGGCAATGGCAGTGCCGTCAATCGTGGTGACAGCAGGGAACTCGCGTACCAGTTTGCCTTGTAGTTCTGGAATGTCATTCTCTGATACGTGGGCAGTAGCAAATTGAATTTGCGGAGCTGCGGACAGCACCGACGGCTCAAACAAGAAGTAAAAATACGGACTTGGGCCACGCTCATAGCGCGTGCGAATACTGGTGATTTGGCCGATGATTTCGATACCTTGAATGTTAAAGCGCACCTGATCGCCCATACCGACATTGAGCATACTGGCGGCAGTATCTAAGATAGATAAGGGTTTGACTTGCTCATCTGTCGCATCGATAGGGGTATATAGCGCGTCGTCTGTGAGCGACTCAGTGATATATTCGGTCTCCATGATCGTATCTGCGTAGCTCAAATTAAACACACGCGTAGGGTCATCAAACCCATCCTCAGGCTCAATATCTTTTGCCGGTACGTCATTTGCCGTCTCCACACGGGCACGAATGACGGGATAATAAGTGACGGGTGCTTCAATGATCGCATCAATATCGTCATGTTGATCGCTCTGCACATCCAGCAAAAACAAATTGGGCGCGTCTTCGGGATAGGCATTGATAAACTGCGCATTAATACTGTGATTGAGTGTGGTGATGAGCGTCAGCACTGCCACCGATAACGATAAAGTGACAAAGAACAACACTGATTGGTTGCCTTTACGCGCAAGGTTATGAATGGCAATGCGCTGCATCCAACTGACCTTGGTATTGCTCGCCAATTTGGCAAGCAGCCAGAGCCACCCACGCGCCAGTAGCCAAAATATCGCTACAAAACCGATCAACCCACCCAATAACTGCACCCCTAATGACAGTGAGCCAACTTCATAAGCAAAGAAGGCATACAACCCTGCCAGCACCAAGCCATACCATAGTAGCGGCACGCGTCGATACCAAGGCAGGTTTTGTGTCTGGGTGCTCGCCCCTTGATTGAGTAGGGTAGCGGGTTTAGTCGTGTTAAGCGCGCTCAAACCACGCTGCGCAATCAGCAACGTTAGGACCAAGGCAATCACAATAGTCTTAATTGCACTGATTGAATTGATGGCTAGGCCAACGTCAGCAGGCAAGATAGCAACCATATACGGTTGAACGATTTTGAGTAAGCCCAAACTAAGTGCAATCGCTGCGATACAAGCGATGGCGGTCGTGATGATGAGCAATTGATAGTAGCTACGTTTGAGTGACCCAAGCGGCTCGCCTAGCGCCAAACGAATGGCATTATTGGACTGTTGCTTACTGACAAACGCGCTAATGACGCCATACATAGCGACCGCAGATAATAGCAACACTGCGATGACCAGTAACTTTAAAAACATCAGTACATTATCAGAGATACGCGAGACCGAAGTATCTGCAGACTCTGCGTCAGAGAGCTCGATATCGGGATAATTGGTCAGGATGTCTGTAAGCTTATCGCGCTGCGTGGTTATCAGCTCTGGATCGCCTGCCATCTCGATATGATAGTTTATGCGGCTACGTTGACCCAATAGGTTGGTTGCCGCAAGCGAGTCTTGATGCATTAAGACACGTCCACCGAAACCAAAGGTGGTCAGCGGACGATCAGGTTCTTTGGTCAGTACATCACTTATTGTGAACTGCGCATCGCCGATGGTGATACGGTCGCCGACATTGGCCTGTAGACTACTGAGCACTTCTGGTGCGACGATGACACTGTCAGACGTCAGCTGCTCCCACAGTGGCTGTCCTGAGGCAAGCTCCGCTGTGCCGTATAAGGGATACGACGGCGAGACGGCTTTGACGCTGGCAAGCAAGGTTTGCTCATCATTGACCAGCATGGCGCTAAACTGATAGTCATACACCGTCTGCGTATCGGGAATGGTTTCTACCTGCGTCAATACTTCACTTGGCCAGTCTTGCTTGCTGTTTAGAATTAAATCGCCACCAACGAGCGCGCGCTGATTGTCATTGATATAGCGATCGACAGACTGCTGCACCGAGTCGAGGGTCAGGTAAGTTGCAAGTGACAAGGTCAACGTTAGTAGAAACAATACCGGATATACCCAGCGTTGCCACCAGCTACGGCTTAGTGCTTGAGAGCCCAGTGTTTGACCGCTAAAGAAACGGTTCCCTTTGGGATTAGTAGCCTTATTATTGATAGCAGTATCGCTTTTTGTGATCGTAGCTTTAGTCATAATTTTTTGCTTAATCGGTAGACGTATTAAGAAATTTTAGAGTGTATCATCAGGTAACCAGATATAGATAAAGTCAAACAACTCTGCATCTGTCATATCAGTTAATGAATGAGTTTTTTATCTTTAACTGTCTTATATACTGCGCTAGCTACTACTTTCTGGTAAAGAAGAGACTTACCTTTTGTTTGTTGTTCAAACCAGTGTTTATTTATTTTGCTAGGTAAATTATAGAACAAAGAAAAATCTAGCTGTTTACTGAGGTGGTTCAACTTTTCATATTTATAAGTATCAAAGTAATATAGATGTCTTAATGCATCATTTTGTAGTGTATTTTGCTCATTCTGTAGTAAGTCTAAAAAACAAAGATACTCATCATCATTTTCCATAAAGTACGTCAAAGGGTATAGGAAATAATTATTTGCTCTCAAATATCCCTTACTTATTGCTTGTAGAGTAAGCTGACTTATCTCGTCTCTGTTGGCATTGATGAAAGGTTTTGAGTAATGCTCTAATATAAAAGAGAGAGCAAAAGTAATGGAATAATCGTCTAAGTCAGCCATCTGTTTCAAATAATAAAGCGCGTTATCTAATTTATAGATCGAGATTAACTGATTAATTGCTTGGCTATAATCTTCGGTTTCAAAAGTGAACTTTCCAGCAAGTAAGTCTTTTGCCAAGTTTTCTATCTCAAGAGTTCCCATTGAACTAACCTTATTGAAGTAGAGCATTAAAGAATAAGGGATGAACTCCTATTTATTCATCAATTCGACCATCATGCATGGTGATGACACGATCTGCCATCTCGGCAAGTGCAGGATCGTGAGTCACGACCACCAGTGCTGAACCAACCTGTTGTCGCAAGTCCAATAGCAGCTGCATGACTTGATCGGCATTTTGCTCATCCAGATTGCCTGTAGGCTCATCAGCGAATACGATTTTTGGATGCGATACCAGTGCTCGTGCCACCGCTGTACGTTGCTGCTCACCGCCCGATAGTTGATTGGGCAAGCTATGACGGCGATGACCCAAATCAACGGCATCAATTAGCTCGTCTACTCGTGCTGGGTTTGGACGTCTGGCAATATCAAGTGGAAAGGCGATGTTCTCGGCTACTGTCAAGGTTGGAAGTAGATGGAATGACTGAAAGACAAAGCCCATATCATGCTGACGAATGACCGCCAGCGCATCTTCATCAAGGCTGCTTAAAGTTTGCCCTGCCAGTGACACTGTACCGCTATCGGGATAATCTAATGCTGCGAGCAACCCTAATAAGGTAGATTTGCCTGAGCCAGACTTGCCCATAATGACCACAAACTCGCCAGCGTTGATATGAATGTTCACATCTTTAATGATTGATAGGGTTTGCTCGCCGACTTGCACGGTTTTGTTGAGTTTATTAGCAGTCAGTAGGGCTTCTGTTTTAACGTTTACTTGTGGCATTGACGCGGCAATCGAAGGTGATGATGTCATTACAGTGTCTCGTTAAGTAGTCTCATTTGTCGTATTTTTTGTCGTCTCATCTTGAGCATTTTCAGTTGCGTTGTCTGCATCGGCTATTTTTAGCGCTTCTAGTTTAGGCGCTAGGATAGGCAAGATATTGTCATTAACGATAATTGCGTAGCCTTCTTTAGTCGGATGAATGGCATCGGCTTGATTGAGCGCAGGATCACCGCCCACACCATCCAAAAAGAAAGGAATCAGCGTCACGTTCATGTCTTTGGCGATGCGAGGATATATCGCTGCAAATGACTTCACATACTCAGAGCCAAGGTTGTCATAGATTTGCATGCCGCCCAAAATGACGATACTGCCATTATCCTGTAGACGTTTGACCGCGGTACGAATATTTGCTTCAACTGTCGCCACATCGATACCGCGTATGGCATCGTTAGCACCAATGGTCAAAATCGTCACATCAGGCTTAGTTTGCAACACCCAGTCTAAGCGATTGACCAATCCCGTGCTGGTTTCACCGCTCAATCCTGAATTGATAACTTTGGCATTGTCGTAACCCATTGCTTGCAGACGATCTTCTAACTGAGCAGGATAGTTGTCATCTTTGTCTACCCCAAGACCTTCTGTCAGGGAGTCGCCCAATGCCAAGATCGTTAATGGCGCTTGCTGTGCAGTGGATGTTGCCGGTTGCTCAAATTTTGTCGTTTGAGGTTCGGCAGTTTGAGTACTGTTTTGCATGCCATTATCGGTGCTAGGTTCAGATGGTTTTTGGCAACCACCGAGCGCCATTACGGTTGTTAAAACAGCCAATGTTGGTAAGTGTCGAGCGAAACGAATGGATAAATTCATCATGATTATTCTGTCCTATAAGCAATCAAACCAGTGTAGCAAAATAAGATAGACACCAATATTATCCTAAGGTTACTGTAGTTTTTGATATTAAAGCTTTTTGCCATCGACCATCACTGGACGACTCACTACCCAAGCAATGACGACGTTGATAACCATCAAAATGAGCATAATGAATAGGGGTAAATCCCAGCTGCCAGTCGCTTCATGTAGCCAACCTGTACCTAAGGGACCAAAAAACGCAATCAAATAACCGACGAATTGCGCCATACCAGACAGCTCACTAGATTGGTTGGTCGTATAAGTACGTAAGGAGAACAGCATCATACTCAAGGTGAAAATAGCGGAGCAGCCAATGCCCATCAGACCTGACCACAACCACGCGAGGTCGGTAGATAAATAATTGATTCCTAAAATACCAATAACATTCAGCACCGCTGCAAACACCGCCAGCGCCTGAATAGGGCGGCCACGATTGATCAGCCACGTCAGGCTCAAAATAGAGACTGGCGCCATAAACTGAAACACTGAAGCCATTTGTCCTGCTTGCACTGCAGATAGCCCTTTGCTGACCCAAATAGAGGGTAAGAAACTGGCAACGGTATAAAATAATAGTGATTGCAGCCCCATAAATACCGCAATTTGCCAAGCAAAAGGCGTACGCCACATGGAGATGTCAGAAGATCCAGAGGTAGGTGGCACAATTGCTTGATGACTAGACGAACCCAGACGCAACCGCAAAAATATCCAAATAATGATCGCAAAAATGCCCAATAGCGACCACCCACCCAGTGCCCATTGCCAGCCCACTTGCTCAGATAATGGCAATACAACTCCAGCGACGATGCCTGCCGTTACCGTCATCGTTAGACTAAATAGCCCTGTTATGAGTGGAATATGCTGGGGCGTACGCTGTTTAATAACAGGGGCAGCTAAGGTATTCGCAAAACCGATAGCCAAGGTCAACAATAATGTACCAATCAAAAATCCAGACCAAGTGGGAATAACGGTACGAATCATCATACCAATCGTTAATAACGCAATCATCGCAATGAGCGTATTCTCAAGCCCAAAACGCTTACCAATGGCTGGCGCGATCAGTGCGCCCACTGCAAAAGTCAGCATGGGCACTGCTCCTAGCCAACCAATCTGCGTCTCAGAGATATTGAGGGCATCTTGTACGACGGGGGCAATAGAGCCAAGAGCAACAATAGGTGCACGCATATTGGTGGCGAGCAAAATCATGGCACATAAAATGAGCCAAAAAGTGAAGCGTGAGGAGGGCAGCTCAAACGGTGACGGCGTATCTGAATGAGACTGTAATGGCACATCAGGTGGCAAATCAGTAGAGGTAGACATAGCAGCACGACTATTAGAATAAGAAAAAGGACACGTCATTAAACAGCGCCGAAGCATCGTCGCTTGTAAATAACACCAAAGAAAACGCACCTAGACGGTGACTAAAATCATTAATTAGAATCGTAAATTAGCACTAGAGATTACTTGCAGAATACAAGATATATGAGTAACCATTTTGAAAGCGCGCTTATCTTCAATCGCCTATCAACTGGATACGGTATTAGATTTATTGAGTCTACTATTATTAACAGGCCCTGCACGTGCCATATTGATATCCAAAATATCTTAAAGCGATGCTAATTAGATACGTCGCGGCTGGCACAACTAAAAATAGCGCCAGTCCCTTGCAAAGGACTAGACGCTATTATAAGAACAGATGTTAGGTAAATACTACCAGCGTATGGTAACAAACGCGGTATTTATAAAATTTAGTTTATACAGGTTTGCCTAGCTGAGCGGCTTTAAGGGCATTTTCTTGCTGTTCTGCCACGATTGAATCACACTTATTGGGATCATTTCCACAAAACGAGCAATTTTCATCACCCATTAGTTTAGCAACGCCGCCACAAGATCCTCTAAGCGGCTTCTTTTTAACCATATAACCGATACCCATAAAGATAAAGAACAGGACGAATACGGTAAAGGTGATGGCAAGCATGGGAAGCAATTGACTAAGCATAGAGGAAACCTCGATTTTTAAAAATAGTGTGGCTATCTACTAGGGTAATACCTTAATAGTATAGCAAAACCAGTATAGCAAATTTTTGTATGGCTCGTTGATGGTTATCGAGCCGTTTACAGTATAGCGATTAAGCTCTATTGCGACTAGGTTCTAAGGCTGTTTGTCAGCACGTAATGCTTGCATCGCTGGTGTTTGTACCACTTGCCACTGGTCAGTATTCTTATCAGAATCCGTCGCCTTTGCCTCATCAGCTAAAACAACAAACAAGGCAGCTATATCTTGTGCTTTGGCTGTTGCAAGGGCTTTTTTATAAGGCATCGCAGTGAGGGCGGTTGCCCACGCATCTGCCAGTGCGACTGAGTCTGCTGCAACGGTTACTGATGGTGCGCCGCCCGCGATAGGCTTGCCAGTGGTTGGATCAATCGTATGACTGTAGCGCTGACCGTCGAATATGACGGAATTACGATAGTTGCCAGAAGTTGCCAAATACATCTGATTATCGGTATTGATGGGTTGACGAATCGCTGATATTGTTTGACGCTCGCTGACCGTACTGTCCTCAATAGGCGCATCAATCGCAATTTGCCACGGCTGCTGTTGGTTATTGACCCCAGAGGTTGCAATTTCACCCCCTATCTCTACCATGTAGTTGCGAATTTGATAGTCATCTCTGAGCACATCGGCGATTACATCGACGCCATAACCTTTAGCAACTGCTGAGAAGTCAAGCCCGACGCCATCTTTGGTTTTATAAATGCTCTGCTCTTTTTGTATGATGCTCTCAAAATCTACCAAGGCTTTTGCTTGAGCAATCTCAAGTGCTGTTGGCGGACTTTGCAAGCGCTCAACGGTCATGGTGCTACCAAAGCCCCAAGTCTCTACCAATGGCATGACGGTAGGATCAAAGGCGCCACCAGATTGCTGATAGACGATTCGTGACACATCAAGCACGTGAGCAAAATCTGCATCGATAGTGAGGGGGATGTCTTTACCTAACTGGTTGAATTTAGAGATAGTAGAGTCTGCTTGATAGGTAGACATACTGTCATTGATTTGCTGCAAGCGCTTATCAATCGACGCTTGGATGGCCGCTTCATCTGCATTCGCAGGTAGCTGATAACTGATATGGTAGCTCGTTCCCATGGTCTCACCGCTGAGATAATCATAATCTGGCGTTTGCTGGCAAGCACTAAGACTGAATACAGCACTGATAGCCATAACGGGCAATAAGGTGGTTTTCATCGATTTGTTAGACAATGAGAGTGAGGCTAATTTTTGCATTATTGGTTTTCTCATATTAATCATAATGGCTTTTATGGCAAAAGGGTGAGTGGCACGTTCTATTAGCGTCGCCCATTTTACACCCCTTGTCACCCATAACGCCAATCATCGACTTAAGACCTAGTGGCTTAAACGACTAAATTTATTTTACTTTTGATTCACGGATGAGCTTATATAGTTTTGGTGGCGATAGGCGGTTGACTGTGGTCGCCAGTTTTTCTTTAGTGCCTGCCACGATGATGTATTCTTCACCTTTAGTCAGTGCTTTGACAACTTGTTTGGCAAAGGTTGTTACGGTTAATCCTTTATTGGTTGCCTCGTCCATCGTTCCTTGCGCGCTACCGTCACCAGTCAAGGCGTTAATAGAAATACTGGTTTGAATAAATCCAGGGAATATCGTTGCCACCTCTATGCTTTGTTCATGCAGTTCCGCACGCAGACTGTTTGCCCACATATGAAGTGCGGCTTTGGCTGCTCCATAAGCGCCGCGATATTGCGTGCCTAATAAACCTGCAACGCTCGATACCATGACAATTTTGCCGCCACCTTGCGCGATCATATTGGGCAGTACCAGTCTGGTAAGACGTGTCTGCGCAAAATAATCTATCTCCATAATTTGGCGCTCAACTTCTTCACTAGTATCCATAATAAGCGAGCGTTGACTGATACCAGCATTATTAATAAGCCAATCAATTTTTCCAGCTTGAGCTTTAGCTGTCTGATACGCGTCTTTTGCTTGTTTGGCATCGGTGATATCAAAAGGGATGATGAAATGGTTTTTGCTATTTTTACAGCGGCTTTTGACTGCTACTAATTTTGCCTCATCATGCCCACTTAAAATAATGGTGGCACCACGTTTGGCAAAGGCGATGGCTAATGCTGCACCGATACCACTAGAAGCACCAGTAATCCAAATGGTCAAATCTTTAATGTTGGTTTTCATAAGAATCCTTTCTTAAGGCAATAAACAATTAATCATATAGTAGAGGGCAGGCGGTCTGCCATTTAGATTTGTAGGCTTATTATGCAAGGGTTACATTTAGTCAAAGCCAAAAAAAGAGCCTCGGTTGAGACTCTTTTTTATTTATAATTTTAAAATACTTTTTTACGTAACCATTTACGTAGCCACTTGCTTAGTTACTCACTTAACCACCGAAGTCATCAAGCATGATGTTTTCATCTTCCACGCCTAAGCTGTGTAGCATGTCGATGACCGCCGCATTCATCATCGGTGGCCCGCACATGTAGTATTCACAGTCTTCTGGGTTTGGATGGTCTTTCAGATAATTTTCAAGTAGTACATTATGGATAAAGCCGGTTGGACCTTCCCAATTGTCTTCTGGTAATGGATCGGACAAAGCCACATGCCACTCAAAATTATCAAACTCTTCTGCGAGTTGATCATAATCTTCAACATAGAACATCTCACGAATAGAGCGTGCACCATACCAAAAGCTGATTTTACGCTTAGTATGTAAGCGTTTAAGCTGATCGAAGATGTGCGAGCGCATCGGTGCCATACCTGCACCACCACCAACGAAAATCATTTCAGCGTCAGTCTCTTTGGCAAAGAATTCACCATAAGGACCTGAAACCGTTACTTTATCGCCAGGTACTAGGCTAAATACCCATGATGACATTTTGCCTGGTGGAATGCCGTCAGGACCGCGTGGCGGTGGACTGGCGATACGAATATTAAACTTAATAAGGCCTTTTTCTTCAGGGTAGTTGGCCATCGAGTAAGCACGAATAACTGGCTCATCAACTTTTGAGACATAGTTGAAAATACCAAATTTTTCCCAGTCTTCGCGGTATTCTTCGTCAATTATAAAGTCTTTATAATGCACTTCATGCGGTGGCGCCTCTAACTGCACATAACCACCAGCACGGAAGTTCACTTCTTCGCCATCTGGAATTTTAAGGACCAGCTCTTTAATAAAGGTAGCAACGTTATCATTAGAGAGAACTTCACATTCCCACTTTTGTACATCAAAAAACTCAGGGTCAATCTCGATTTTCATGTCTTGCTTAACGGCTACCTGACAAGCCAAACGCATGTGATTGCGAATTTCGCCTTGAGTAAAATAGCCTTCTTCGGTGGGCAAGATAGAGCCGCCCCCTTCAATAACGCGGCAACGACACTGCGCACAAGTACCACCGCCACCACAGGCTGAAGATAAGAAAATACCTTCGCTTGCAAGGGTTTGTAGTAATTTACCGCCTGCTGGGGTCACGACGTCATTATCGGGATTATCATTGATATGGATGGTAACATCGCCTGAACTGACCAGTCTTGAGCGCGCCGCCAAAATAATGGCAACGAGGCCCATGATGATCAAGGTAAACATAGCAACGCCACCAATCGCCGTAGCGTAATCCATGGTAGGTATCCTTAATCTATGGAGTAGGGGTGCGAAAAGACGTCATTGCGTGTTTCCTGAACCCCTACCGAATAAATGAATTAAATAGGTCAAATCGCTAAATAGGCTGTTAAGCTTAGCGGTCTAAATTGACATACCGCCGAAAGACATAAAGCCAAGTGACATTAGACCAACTGTGATAAAAGTAATACCAAGACCACGCAGCGGTGCTGGAATGTCTGAGTATTTTAACTTTTCACGGATACCGGCCAATGCGGTAATCGCCAATGCCCAACCGAAGCCTGCGCCCACACCATACACGACAGATTCGCCGAAATTATAGTCACGCTCAACCATAAACAGTACACCACCTAAGATGGCACAGTTTACAGTGATGAGTGGCAAGAACACCCCAAGGGCGTTATACAGACTAGGGACGAACTTATCGAGGAACATCTCTAGAATCTGTACGGTCGCAGCAATCAAGCCGATATAACTGAGCAAGCCCAAAAAGCTTAAGTCGATATCAGGGAAACCTGCCCATGCCAGCGCACCATCTTTTAGAATGAACTGAAAGAGTAAGTTGTTTAGCGGTACGGTAATCGCCATCACGACGACCACGGCAACACCCAGACCAATAGCGGTTGAAACCTTCTTTGATACAGCCAAGAAAGTACACATACCTAAGAAATAGGCCAGCGCCATATTCTCAATAAAGACTGAGGTTATAAATAAACTAACATAATGTCCCATTAGTGACCGCCTCCATGTGCCATGCCTTTAGACTGCGGCTTCATTACAAATTCAGCATCTTCAACCTGCTCAGGTTTCCAGATACGGATAATGGCAATGAACAAACCAATAATAAAGAATGCTGACGGTGGCAACAGTAATAGACCGTTCGGAATATACCAACCGCCATCAGTGACAGGCTGTAGGATGGTGATACCAAACCACGTACCTGAGCCAAGTAGCTCACGGATAGTCGCAACAAACAGCAAAACCGCAGAATAGCCAAGACCATTACCAATACCATCTAAAAAGCTTGGCACTGGTGGATTGCTCATGGCAAATGCTTCGGCACGACCCATCACGATACAGTTGGTGATAATCAAACCAACGAAGACCGACAAGCCTTTACTCACATCATAAGCAACGGCTTTTAGCACCTGATCGACCAAGATAACCAAGGAAGCAATAATTGTCATCTGTACGATAATACGAATGCTTGAAGGGATTTGCTTACGAATGATCGAGATAAAGAAGCTTGAAAACGCCGTGACTAAGGTCAACGCCACACACATTACCATGGCATTGGCCATGCTGGTGGTGACAGCCAGCGCCGAACAGATACCAAGAATCTGTAGGGCAATGGGGTTATTATCAAAAATAGGCGAGGTTAAAATACTTTTAGTGTCAGCCATGTTATGCCTCCTTGCCGTTTGCTACTGGTCGTTTGGCTGCCAGTTCGGTTTCAGGTTGAGCGCTCAGCGTTGATTGCGTAGCTTGTGTATCTGCCGCATTATCAATTGCTTGACCACTCTCTTTACGTAGCGTATCTAAATAGGGCTTATAACCTTGCTCACCCAACCAAAACTGAATCATGTTACTGACACCGCGACCGGTCAAGGTTGCACCACTGATACCATCGACCCAGTTCTCTTTTGGTGTACCCGCTTTGGTCACACCCGTGGCAACATTACCGTTTTCGTCATATGAGTGGATACCGCTCCACTTCGCACGCCACTCTGGCTCTTCGATACGAGCACCTAGACCTGGGGTTTCTTTATGCTCATAAAAGCTGATGCCTTTAATGGTATTCATATCGCTTTCAAGGGTTAAGAAACCATAGATAGTGCCCCATAGTCCATAGCCTTGAATCGGCAAAACAACCATTTCAGGTTTGCCTGCGTCATCTTTTTTAACATAGACTTTGGCATATTTAGGTTTACGACCAATACCAGCAGGGTCATTGTTGCCTAAATCTTCACTCAGTGCTTTATTCTTAGTCGCTTGGCTTGCGTCATAAGCATTACGATCAGGGATGCCAGCGGCTTTTAGCGCTTCATCATCAACGTAGCTGCCTTTACTTAAGTCAATAATTTCGACATCGAAATCTTTAAAACGTTCAGCAACATCATCTGCTGTATCAGACTCGGCATCGTACATGCCAGCGGCGACCAAGATGTTTTTGTTACGGTCTAAGCGTGCGTTTTCAATTTGAGCAGGTTTTAGACCAACCGCTACTGCTGAAACTAAGACGGAACACACCAAGCATAGCGTCAATGCCACACTGATGGTTTTCGCATTATTACTTTTGGGCTTGGACATAACGAACCCTCCGAGCTGTTTGGCGTTTGATGTTTGCTTGGGTCACAAAGTAATCAAACAATGGAGCAAATAAGTTGGCGAATAAAATGGCCAGCATGATGCCTTCTGGGAAAGCTGGGTTCACGACGCGAATCAATACCGTCATAAAGCCAATCAAGATACCATAAGCCCAGCGGCCTTTATTGGTATGTGCTGCTGATACAGGATCGGTTGCCATAAATACGGCACCAAAGGCGAAGCCGCCGATAACTAAGTGCCAATAAAACGGCAGGTTCATCATCATATTGTCTTCAGAACCAATCATATTAAAGACAAGAGAAGTAGCAATCAGACCTACTACACAACCTGCCATAATACGCCATGAAGCAATACGCGTCCAAAGTAGAACAACGGCACCCATTAGGATAGCCAGTGTTGATACTTCACCGATACTGCCTTGCATATTACCTAAGAACGCATCACCCCAAGTGATTGCATTACCATAGACGTCGACGAAGTCTTGAGGAACGACGCCTAACGCGGCAAGACCAAGTGGCGTCGCACCAGAAAAACCATCAACAGCTGTCCATACTGAGTCACCAGACATATAGGCTGGATACGCAAAGTATAGGAATGCGCGACCCGATAGGGCAGGGTTCAGGAAGTTTTTACCCGTACCACCGAACACTTCTTTTGCGACTACCACACCAAAGATAATACCGAGGGCAACTTGCCATAAAGGGATATCTGGTGGTAAACAAAGCGCAAACAGCACTGAGGTCACAAAGAAACCTTCGTTGACTTCATGGCCGCGCACTACAGCAAAAATAATCTCACAGAGAATACCGACCGCAAAAGTGACGATATAAATCGGTAAAAATTGCATCGCCCCGTAAACGAAGCTTGCCCAGATACTGTCTGGGTTATAGCCTGCCATACTGGTGATAACGGTACGCCAGCCTTCAGGCTGCAAACCAAGGGTTGCAATCGCCGTTAGTGCTTGATGACCGATGTTGTACATACCCCAAAACATGGCTGGGAAAGTACATAACCATACGGTAATCATAATACGCTTTAGATCGATACCGTCGCGTACGTGTGATGCTGAGTATGTGGTTGAGCTTGGTTGACGCAAAAACGTATCAAACATCTCAAAGATAGCATAGTATTTTTCGTGTTTGCCACCCTTGGTGAAAGACGGCTCCATACGATCGAACATATTGTGTAAAAATTTCATCGTGGTTAGCCCTCCAGCTCAATGCGCGTCAAGTTATCACGCAAAATATCACCGAATTCATATTTGCCAGGAGATACGAAGGTGCATAATGCTAAATCTTCTTCGTCCAATTCGAGCACGCCCAAATCTACGGCGCTAATCATGTCTTCGACAATTAATGCACGTAGTAACTGTGTCGGCAGATAATCTTGCGGCATGACCTCTTCATAAACCCCGATAGGTACCATCGCTCGCGGTGAACCATTACTCGTGGTCGTAAAGTTATATTTCTTATTACCAAAAAACTTAGAAATATAAATAGGCAGCTTAGAGAAACGGTTGGTGCCGACACTTAGGAAATGGAACGCTGGACGTTCACGCCCTTCAAGCAGCACACTGATTTGATTATGAAAGCGACCAAGATAAGCCGTATTGCCAAACACTTTGCGACCTGACAACACCGAACCAGAAATAATACGGTTCTCGCCAGCCGCCAGCTGTCCTTTGGTCAGAGCAGCGATATCAGCACCGCGCTCAGTAGCCACCAAACGTGGCTTGGTGACCGCAGGACCTGCCAAACTAATGATACGGCGCGTATATAAGCGACCGCTGGTGAATAGCTTACCAATCGCAATCACGTCTTGATAGCCAATCGTCCATACGGTCACGCCGCGCATGATTGGGTGCAAAAAGTGAATGTGCGTGCCAGCCAGACCAGCAGGATGCTTACCAGCAAAGCTATGATACTCAGTGACATTATTAGCCGCCATTTTGGCAACTGGCGTCAACTGGGCATCACCATGATGGCAAACAAAGGTCTTGGGGCTGAGCGTCGATAAGACAGCAAGTCCGTCATTGAACGCTTGCAACTGATCGCTAATCAGCAGCATCGGGTCAAATGCTAATGGATTGGTATCCATAGCGGTGACAAAAATAGCATGAGGACGGGCACCGATTTCTGGCGCACGGCTATAAGGGCGCGTGCGAAACGCGGTCCATTCGCCAGAGGCAAGCAGTTGGGTTTCAACAACTTCAGCGTCTAGGTCAGCAAGTTGCTGGGAGTCATAGCGCTCGAAATCTACTTCTTCACCGTTTGGGTCGACCGCAATCACAAGGCTCTCAAACACACGTCGTTCACCGCGTTTAATCGCGACGACTTTACCAGCAGCAGGGGCAGTATAGATAACGCCAACTCGTTTTTTGTCTTCAAAAACGGGCTGACCCTTTGCTACGATATCACCTTCTTTGACATTCATCGTGGGCTTCATGCCCACATAATCATAGCCAATAACGGCGACATGTGTCGGTTGGTGCTCAGATATCTCGCGGGATGATTCACCGGTGATGGGCAAATCCAAACCTTTTTTGATGGTAATCATAAGCGAAAACTTAGTCCATAGTCTAAAACGATACCAGACGTCCTGTTTGGTATATCGGTAGCATGAACATCTGCGTCATTCAATAAAGCCCCCACGTCTCTCTTCCTATAGTAGGATAGTGACAAAGGATCTCTGAAAATAACGCATGATCATAACTACTAGTAAGAGTATTAACGCTGACCTTAGACTCCTTAACAACACGTTAATGTCTTATTCGAATGACCAAAGTGGCGACTGGCTACCAAGGTGTATGTTAAAACCATCAAATCAAACGCAATCTTTTAAGCCTTTAGCGAAAATGATTGTGTAGACAATAGCTCTATCATACGTTTCATTGAAAATTAAAGCTTGTAACACCAGCGCAATTGACCACCCTTATCGGTTTGGTATCTTGTTAATAGATACGCAACTAGATAAGAATGCAGCCAAAAGATGATCTATCGAAATAGATGATAAACTGGTTGACAGACAAACTAGCGAAGCCATTATTAAGTAGATTTCACTCACATCAATAAGCGGCTATACAGCTAGTAATGACTGTTCTAAAATAGTTAGCTAGTGATAGAGAGATGATAGAGACTATAAAAAAGAAAGAAGCGTCATTAGAGTTTAGTGCTGTAGAGTAGACTGTTTAGAGGCCACCAGTTGAAATTTCTAATATAACCCTTCTTAGCAATATGTCAGCCAACATCAAAAAGATGCACTTAGCTGCTGCTCGACTCATCCTGACCGCTATGCAACACTAAGCCATAAATGACTCAATAAAAAGCGCAGCGCATGGTTACTATCACATAGAAACAAATAAAAATTTACCTAGGATTATACGCTAAATTGACCTAAAATTGCCAGTCAGTAATTGAATTTATCTAATGTTGCCAGTGATTCAATGTATTAAAACTTATGGTTATGATTGACAGTTTTTTTATGGTCATTTCTATCTATCGAAGCGGCTTTTGGGTCTATCATGGATAGCTTTTGATTCGTCTGTATATTAAGTCACTTTTGAATGATGTTTTTATATATGTTTAGAGTGTGTTGAACGTTCAATACACCCTGATTTTTGAATTTACTTTTCTAAATGTATTTACCGTTGTGCTTTATAAGGAATGCTATATGTGTGCTGTGCCTGTCATTATCCCAGCTATTGATTTAAAAGATGGTAAATGTGTCCGCTTAAAACAAGGCCGTATGGAGGATGATACGGTTTTTTCTAATGATCCAGTGGCCATGGCAGCACGCTGGGTAGAGGAAGGTGCACGTCGACTGCATTTGGTTGATTTGAATGGGGCATTTGATGGCGTACCCGTTCATAGACAAGTGGTGAATGACATTACCAAAGCGTATCCGAATCTGCCTATTCAGTTGGGCGGCGGTGTGCGCAACATGAACACCATTGAGCAATATATTACGGCTGGTTTGACTTATATCATCATTGGTACAAAAGCGGTCGAAGATCCTAGCTTTGTGACTGAGGCTTGCCGCGAATTTCCGGGTCATATCATTGTAGGCATCGATGCAAAAGACGGCATGGTAGCAACCCATGGTTGGGCAAATGTGACCGATACCAAGGCGACTGAGCTTGCGAAGCGCTTTGCAGATGTCGGCGTATCGTCGATTGTCTACACCGATATCAACCGCGATGGCATGATGCAAGGCGTCAACGTTGAACAAACTGTCAATTTAGCACGTGAAGGCGGCTTGCCTGTGATTGCCTCAGGCGGCGTGACCAATATGAAAGATATCGAACTGCTGAAACCTTATGGCGATTGTATTGAAGGTATCATTACTGGTCGCGCAATCTATGAAGGCACGTTAAACTTGGGCGAGGCACAAGTTTATTTAGACAGTTAATGATTATTGAACATTTAATAAAGAAAGATGAGTACGAAAATCTATAAAAAGCAAAGGATGCTTATGAACACTGACTTTGACCGCTCAACGATGCGCGATTTTATAAAAGCGTGCGGTCAAATGCTGTTGTTACTAAGCATCCTTTTTGCCTTTCCAGTGTATGCGGATGGTGAAGAGGTGACGGGTATCACCACTGCATTGGGGATAGATACAGCAGAAAATCCGGCAGCTGACAAACCTTTACTTGATGCGACATCAGAAGAGGAAGCTTCAGCATCTCCAGTGGTCATACCTGAACCAGCACCACCGCCCATAATCAGTGGTGAGAGCACCAATAATGCGCAAATCGAAACCACTCCTACTCCGCAGAAAGACAATGACATTCGTCAACGTATTCAGGGTATTTTTTCTGAAATAGAAGGTCTGCAGGCTGTCAATGTCAGCGTTACGCAAGGTGTTGTCACCTTAACCGGAGAGACGCCGAACGAGAAAAAAGCGCAACAAGCCATCAATTTGACCAACCGTCTGACAGATGTGGTCACCGTCGAAGATCGGATTGATCGCACCCTTGATGTTCAAGACAATGTCACTACCGTTTATCAAGGTCTTAAAGCACAAGCCAAAAATCTGGTCAAAGCCTTGCCGCTCCTATTGGTCGGCATTGTCCTATTTGCATTGGTGACATGGTTTGGTAGTTGGCTGTCTAATCGCAAAAAAATGTGGCAACGGCTCACGCCCAATCCGTTTGTCGCCGAATTGCTGTCACAAACCGTTAAAGTCATTTTTATTATTTTCGGTTTGATTCTTGCACTGAGTTTGATAGGCGCCGAAACCATCTTAGGCACTTTGCTTGGCGGTGCAGGCGTTATCGGTATTGCCGTTGGTTTTGCGGTCAAAGACACTATTGAGAATTACATTGCCTCGCTCATGCTCAGTATTCGCCAACCATTTCGCGCACGTGATCATATTTTGATTAATAATCAAGAGGGGATTGTAGTACGGCTAACCTCACGTGCGACTATTCTGATGACTTTAGATGGCAACCAGTTGCGCATTCCCAATGCTGAAGTGTTTAAAGCAACGATTTTAAATTACACCAAAAATCCAGAACGTCGATTTACCTTTGAGTTAGGCGTTGATGCCAATGATGATCCATTAGCGGCTATCAAAGTCGGACTGGATGCGATACATACGTTAGCATTCGTTTTAGATGAGCCAAAAGCAGTGGCTGTCATTACCAATGTTGGCGACTCTAATATCATTTTAGAATTTCAAATTTGGGTGGATCAATCAGATACGGATTTCTCAAAAGCACGCAGTATTGCCATTCGTGAGACCAAGCATGCGTTAGAAAATGAAGGCTTCAGCTTGCCTGAACCGATTTATCGTTTGCGTTTTAATAGTAACTTAGAAAAAGCGTTTGAGCATATGCAGGACAGTAACGCCAGCAGTGCTAATACTAATATGACAATTACGCCAATCACGCCCAAAGTGACCGATAAAAACCAGAATGAAGATAATAGCGTTGATGATAAGGACAAAAAACAAGCAAAGGCTCGTGCCAAATTGATTTTACAAGGTCGCAATGCTGATGAGGTGCTTAACGCCCGTCCTGACGACAAACTCATGGAAAAAGTTGAACAGGAAATTGCAGAAAGCTCTGACGAGACTGATTTACTGAATAATAATAGCCCGCAAGAATAATTTGCAAAAACCTGCCAAAAACTAGGCATAAAAAATGCAACGAAACGTATATCTGATTATCATTCAAATACGAGACATTTTTTATGCAAATGAAACACTTGATTATATTCGCCCTAGTGGGCATGGTTGCGTTACTAGGTTTCAACCTCATTAATGGCAATCAACGTGATAAAAATAGAGAGATAGTCATAAGTGACGCAGGATCTGAGCAATCTCCCGATACAGCGTTACCAAATACGGATGATGTAGAAAGTGGCTCAGCAGATGTCGCAAGCCAGCCACTTGGCAAACAGCCTAAAGCCATTCTCGATAATGCTACCGCGAAAATAGATCAGGCTCAGGAAGCAGACAAGGAACGTCTAGACCAGATGAGTAATGCGCAATAATGATTTAAGTAGTCGTTATAAAATACCACGCACAAAAAAGGCCAACGATGACGTTGGCCTTTTTATTATTCGAAGCGTTTGCTAACACTAGCTTTTCTTACTTGCGCCTTTACTACGGCTGCCAGTCTTTTTAGCGGTGCTTCTTCTATCAGTACTTTTCTTATCAGTACTTTTTTTAGAAGGCGCGCTCTTCGTTTGATTCATTTCACTAGATTGCAATTTAGCTTTTAAATCAAAGTCAATTTGTAGCAGATCCATATTGACGCCAGCAACTTTCACTTTAACGCGATCGCCCAGTCCGAACAATGTCCCTTTGTCTTTACCAATCAGCTGTTGTTGCTGCTCATCGTAAACAAAGAAGTCATCACCGACATTAGAGATGTGAACCAAACCATCGATATATAAGTCAGTCAGCGTGACAAACAAACCGAAGCTTGTAACTGTGGTGACCACACCTTCGAACTCTTCACCAACATGATCTTTCATATAGTGACACTTGAGCCAAGACTCTACATAGCGCGAGGCTTTTTCGGCACGGCGCTCGGTATCTGAGGTTTGCGTGCCAGCAGCTTCGAGAGAAAAGTCCATCACTGGCTGCTGGGTATTGGTCACTTTTGCTTTGATGGCACGATGCAGCATTAAATCAGGGTAACGACGAATCGGCGAGGTGAAGTGGCTATATTCGTCATAAGCTAGCCCAAAGTGACCGATATTGTCAGGTGCATAGTTTGCTTGCATCATTGAGCGCAACAGCATGCTGTGGATACTAATCGCATCGGGTCTGTCTTTGGTGGCTTCAATAATACGCTGATAATCGGCTTGCGTTGGATTTTCTTCTGGGAAGCTTAAACCAAAGTTCTTTGCGTATTCGTGAATACGCATTGATTTTTCGCCATCAGGTTTGTCATGGTTACGATATAAGACAGGAAGCTCATGCTTGAGTGCAAAGTTCGCTGCACAAGTATTGGCCAGCAGCATACATTCTTCAATGAGTTTTTGAGCATCACCGCGAGTACGCGGTAGGATTGCTTCGATACCACCTTTCTCATTGAACTTAATGTAGGTCTCAACTGTTTCAAACTCCATTGCATGACGCTCTTCACGCTTTTTAAGCAGTAGCTCATACAATTGATGTAAGGTATCGACAGATTTTTTGACGTCTTTATTACCCGTGAGTGAGGTAGGTACGCTCTTATCTTCTGGATTCTCAAGATAAGCGTTCACTTGATTATAGGTTAAACGTGCTTGTGAGTGCATGACAGCAGGATAGAACTCATAACCAGTCACTTTGCCTGCCCGCGATATTTTGATATCGGCGACCATACAAAGACGGTCACGGTCAGGATTCAATGAACACAGACCATTAGAGAGTACTTCAGGCAACATTGGAATCACACGATGCGGGAAATATACGGACGTACCGCGCTCGTAGGCATCTTTATCAAGTGGCGAGTTTGGTGTGACGTAATAACTGACATCAGCAATCGCAACTAAGACACGATAGTTGCCACCAGAGCGTTTTTCGGCAAATACGGCATCATCAAAATCACGTGCATCTTCACCATCGATAGTCACCAACGGCAAATCACGCAAATCTTTACGACCTTTTAAATCTTTTTCAGTCGGCTCTTGATAATCGTTGGCTTGCTTCAGTGCTGCTTCGCTAAAATCTGATGGGATGTCATAATTGAGTAAGGTGGTCTCAATAATCAGTTCGCGATCATTGTCGTCAGACAGTACTTCAGTGATTTTACCCGTCGCAAATTCATGCTGATTTGGCCAATCAATAACATCAACCTTAACTGGAGAGCCTTGCTTGGCATTCATCGCTTGTACATTTTCTTCAGTGACGGTAATCGGCTGGTGATTATTTGGACTACCAAGCTCGACACAGTAGCCATCTTCATCACGCGCTAATGTACCAATGAAGTTGTTTTGGCGACGTTCAACGACATTGACGATACGTCCTTCTGTGCGCCCGCGATTGTCTGTCGAGGTGCCGACTGCATCTACAGTGTCACCGTTGAAAACCCAGCGCATTTGCTTTTCATGCAAAAACAAATCTGGCATATCGCTTAATAATACAAAGCCAAAGCCTTTAGGATGTGCAGACACTGTACCCCTGACGACATCTTGTTTGGTCACCGTGCGATAGCGATAAGGACGACCGTCGCGGTTTACTTGTCCATCACGTGCCATCGCTTTTAGGCGATTGCCTAAAGCGTCAAACTGGTCTGGGTCATCAATATTAAAGGCTTTTGCCAATTGTTGATGCGTGACTTCACCATGCTCATTAATCGTACTGAGTATCAGTTCGCGACTAGGGATAGGATTGTCATATCTTTTTGCCTCACTTGAGGCGTTTGGATCGTTCCAACTCATAAATTACCGTATCTATTTTTAAAATTATTAATAATGGCTATCTTAACACGAACGACGTTGCAATATCTTGCGTCAATTGTCTTAAGTGTATTTGGTAGCAGGAAGTGGCCACCTTTAATAGGCAACAACTATTAAAACAAATCAAATGTCGATATCGACTGTACTTGATCTATTTGTTATCTTTTTACTGTCTATCTCTTTCGACACTTCTAATACTGTTGTTTGATTAGACTTATCCAAGTATTTCTGAGCCTTATCGACTTCAGTGGTCAAAGTATTGACCGTCTGTTTCATGTTCTCTAGCGCTTCAATTTTATAATTGCTAATCATATCCATCGTATCATAGACGTTATTGAAAGCGTTTTGTAATTTATCAAGCTCAATGCTGCTACTGGTTGCTTGCTCATGGATTTCACCTGACTGGCGTTTTAGCATCGCTGAGGTCGATTCAATCAAGCTACTGGTGGTTTTATTTAAAGCAGTAATTTGATCAAGTACCAGTTTTTGATTGGTCATTGCTTGTGCAACCACGACCGCTGTCCGTAGTGCAGATACGGTGGTTGTGGTGGCTCGATCAACGCCTTTTATCAATTCTAAGTTATTGCGGCGAATGGTATCGAGCGCTAAATAGCCTTGCACGTTCACGGCTAACTGAGTTAAAAAGTCGGTGTTTTTTTGACGCACATAAAACAACATCTCTTCTTTAATAATGCGTGCTTTTTCTGGGTCGGTCGCTTCTATCGCATAAACCTTTTGTTCTAACTGCTCATCAATCTTTTTGCCGACATAAACGTATTGGCGTATGGATTGCATCAGCTCCCACATAATGACTTTTTCTTGCTCAATCATCGCATTGTCTTTGAGCAGCTCATCCTTACCATTATATAGACTGGTAACCACCGCATTAATATGCGACTGTGCAGATTCGTATTGACGGAAGTAATCCTGTACTTTATTGCCAAATGGGATGAGACCGAATAACTTACGCGAGCTGGTCAGCTCTTTTTTACTGGGATCTAAATCTTCGACGATGCCGCGCAACTCAGTCAATGACTTGGCGATAGGGGAATTATCAAACAAGCTGTCATTGAGGCTTTTGGCGGGTAAATCGAGCATACGATTAGACACTTGGGCTGATTCACGAATCTCTTTAGTACCGAGATTATGAATCGATTGCACATTTTGCTGAAATTCAGCGCTGTGCACAGAATTATTAATCACATGATCAACAAAGGCATCGACCTTGGCATCAAGCTCGGGGATTTGGCTGTCATCCAATTTGACCATTTGATCTGCTTCGCTTTTTTGTATTTCTCTCACAGGTTCAGGCGCGGTTAGAGAAATACTTGGCGTCGTTGCGTTTTCTGGTGGGGTCAATTCTTGCATGAAATTTCCTTCAATATTGGATAAAAGTAGTGTTTTTGTCAACGACTCTGATGGCCGTGATATACGTTATTTTTATACACTTACTAGAAATTTTTAATAAATGCTGATTAGCAAATATAAAACAGACCTTTAGATTACCGCGTAATCAAATGGTTGAGAAGGTAGGTTTTGTAAAATAGAGTCAGCCAATTATATCTGACTAAACATATTTAAAAGAGATATGTATCTATGTATCTATGTACACAATAAAAAACCATCAATATCCCGCAGTATATTGATGGTTAAGGTTATACATATCTATATTGACTAACAGCCATCTAATAAACAGATTACTTTTTCTTAGTTGGCCCAAGCAGCATACCCATCTGACGACCTTCCATCTTAGGATATTGCTCAACGTTAGCAATCTCAGCAGTATCTTCGATAATACGATCTAGCTGCTTGCGACCAATCTCTTGGTGCGCCATTTCACGGCCACGAAAGCGAATACTGATTTTAACTTTGTCTTGGTCTTCCAAAAAGCTGACGATTTTTTTCAGTTTAACCTGATAATCAGCTTCTTCAGTACTAGGACGCAGCTTCATCTCTTTTAGCTGAGTTTGCTTTTGGTTCTTTTTAGCTTCTTTCGCCTTTTGCTTTTGATCATAGAGGAAATGCTTATAATCCATGATTTTGCATACTGGCGGTTTGGCTTCAGGAACCAATTCGACCAAATCTAGACTGTCTTCACGTGCCGCTTTCATCGCGGTTTCGATATCGACCACGCCCATCTGTTCGCCGTCTTCTTTAACGAGACGGACTTCTTTGGCTGTGATATCTTCGTTGATGTTCAAACGGTTTGACTGTTTAATAGGTATTACTCCTCATCTGTTTTTGGGGTCTGTCGGCCTTTGTCGCTGACAGCGGTCTGTACTAATGTAATAAATTCTGGAACACTCATCACGCCAAGGTTTTCACCTTCACGAGTACGGACATTGACACTGCCCGATTCGACTTCTTTATCCCCTAATACTAGCATATAGGGAACGCGTTCTAATGTTTTCTCTCGTATCTTAAATCCAATCTTTTCGTTACGCAAGTCACTAATAGCTCGCAAACCTGACTTTTTGAGTTCGCTGACCACATTTTCACAAGCATCTGCCTGTTTATCAGTGATATTCATCACCACCACTTGCTGCGGCGCTAGCCAAACAGGCATCCAACCGGCATAGTTTTCAATCAATATACCGATGAAGCGCTCGAATGAACCTAGGATGGCACGGTGCAACATGATAGGTACTTCACGCTCATTTTGCTCATTGACGAATTCGGCATCTAGGCGCTCAGGCATGTTTGGGTCAACCTGAATCGTACCGCACTGCCAGACGCGACCTAAAGAATCTTTTAAACTAAATTCAATCTTCGGACCATAAAATGCGCCTTCACCTGGCAGATAAGCCCAATCAAGACCTGAGCTATCTAAGGCATCGGCCAAAGCTTTTTCGGCAAAATCCCAAGACTCATCACTACCAACCCGTTTTTCAGGGCGGGTTGAGAGTTTCATAATGATATTATCAAAACCAAAGTCTTCATAAACGGCAAGAGTTAGCTTGATAAAGTCAGCAACTTCTTGCTGGATTTGCGACTGTGTACAGAAGATATGAGCATCATCTTGGGTAAAGCCACGAACGCGCATCAAACCATGTAGTGAACCTGATGGCTCGTTTCGATGACAAGAACCAAACTCCGCCATACGTAATGGTAAGTCACGGTAAGATTTCAAGCCTTGGTTAAAGACTTGCACGTGACAAGGGCAGTTCATTGGTTTTACCGCATAATCACGATTTTCGCTGGCAGTCGTGAACATATTGGTAGCATAGTTGCCCCAATGTCCCGAACGCTCCCACAGACTACGATCAACGATTTGCGGTGTTTTAATTTCTTCATAACCGTTATCGTGCTGTACTTTACGCATATACTGCTCAAGTACTTGATATATCGTCCAACCATTCGCATGCCAAAACACCATACCTGGCGCTTGCTCTTGCATATGGAATAGATTTAACGCTTTACCAATTTTACGATGGTCACGTTTTTCAGCTTCTTCGATACGCTGAATATAGGCTTTTAAATCTTTTTTATCCGCCCATGCTGTACCATAGATACGTTGCAGTTGCTCGTTCTTGGCATCACCGCGCCAATATGCACCAGACATTTTGGTCAGTTTGAATACTTTTAAAAATTTGGTGTTCGGCACGTGTGGACCACGGCACATATCGACATATTCTTGATGATGATATAAGCCAAACGCTTCTTCGCCTGGCATATCATTAATCAGCTTAAGCTTATAGTCTTCACCACGTTCTTCAAAGATTTTAATGACTTCATCGCGTGGCGTTATTTTTTTGATAACGTCATAATCTTGCTTGATTAGCTCCATCATGCGTTTTTCAATGGCTGCCATATGCTCAGGCGTAAATGGTGTTTCGCTATAGATGTCATAATAAAAACCATCATCGATAACGGGACCAATCACCATTTTTACATCAGGATATAACTGCTTAACGGCATGACCTAATAGGTGAGCACAAGAATGGCGAATGATATCGACACCGTCATCATCTTTTGGTGTCACGATTTCAACCTTAGCATCATGAGCAATAGGGTCGTGCGCATCAACTAGATGACCATCTACACGCCCGGCGACCGTTGCTTTAGCCAATCCTGCACCAATGCTTTGTGCCACTTCCATGACCGTTGTATTGCCTTCGAAGTTTTTTACGCTACCATCGGGTAAAGTAATCGCTACCATAATCTATTCACCTTTTTGCGTCCGTTGGCAGTGATGATTGCAACCATCAATCATATAACCGCAAGACTGCGTCAATTATATCCAACTGCTATGATATGTTATAAGAGATAGATATCACTTAAAGGCAAAGTTTCAAACAATCAACCGTTGAACAATCAAGGCTAATAAGAAATGCCATTAAGCAATATTATAAAGTCAGCTATTATAGCAAAAACTGTGTATCAACACTAGATAGTAAGGGATTAGGTCGGCTTCTATATATAGATGCTATCTATACGAATATCAAGAAGGGTAAATCATAGTTAGCTAAGGACACAGCGAAGGCAATTATCAGTAAAAAGATAAATATGCTAAAAAGTCAGTATAGAGCCTCAAAGTTTTAGTTTAAAGTAAGTTCTTAATGGCAACGCGATAGATGACAATTAATGAATATCGATAGATACTGTTTAAAGCTGAGTTATTATTTAAGGGAATTAAACAACCACTACCCTTAACCCATTGAAAACTATGCATTATTAAAAATCTTGTCAAATAAACCTAAAAACCTCTGATAAAGCGGTTGACACCCACCTTAAACTCTATATAATACGCCCCACAGCAAAGGAAGCTAAGCAGTAAGTTAACCAACTTATTACTTAGATTACCAAGCTAAGACAAAACATAAAAAAGCTTGACAAATCAAATCATTATGATAAGATAGTCGGCTCGCTAGATAGCTTGACCCGCAAGGGTTTAAGACTAAACAGCAAGAGAATTACCCTATATATCAG
>NZ_JAFCVA010000023.1:0-24651 GCF_049896785.1 Psychrobacter sp. TWP2-1-2
GCTAAAGCACTTCCGTAGTATTGCGACTAGATACGAGAAATTGGCTCGTAATTATAAGTCTATGCTGTATCTAGCTTGTACTATGATTCATTGCAAACTGAATTAGGGACACGCCCTAAAATATATGCCTGCATTGCGGCAAACGAGCATCCCAATAATATCGCCTGTTGGCGCACTACCCGTTTGCTCAGTAAACGCTTGATTTAAGCGATGATTAAGTGCTTGAACAGAATTTGAACGACAATTACCATGCTTGTCACTCATTGAGCAATTACTTAGGCTATTTACCTCTTGTAGAGGTAGACCTTGTAAGTAATCATCAGGACAAAACTGCTGCAATGCTTTTTTCTTTGCTGAAAATAATGGTAATCCTTTGACCAGCCGCCCTTTTGAAAGCAACTTTTTTAAAAGCTTATTTTTGCTACTAATACCTGTACTTACTTCAGGAAGCTCCAGCCCTTTAGCCAATGCGCTGATATTGATGCCCCAATAACGGTATGGGTACGCAAATTTATGCACACTTGGCAGTAACCGACTGTGCCAAGTCGTCCCATGGAACAACTGATGGGGTAACAGGTTATTAGGCGTGTCGGTTTCAATAGACATAGCACTCTCTTAAATAGTGTTCGTTAATCTCACTGCCAAAATCACTGCATTTTATGACGGCCAAATAAGCGACGCTTTCGCTTTGGTTCATCACTTTTAACAGTCGGTTGTAAACGTTCAATGTACTCAATCAGCTCCTGATTAGTAAGCGCCGTGACAACCTCACGCTTATTAAGTGTGCGCAATTTGGTATCTGCCTTTACCGGTAGGTCCTTATAACGAAACGGCGTATGTGCGCTCTCGGCATCAGGCAGATGAGTCGGATCAACCTCGTCTTTTATGACAATATCATGACCGAGCGCCTGACAGACACGTAGACCACTACGTACGCCATCTTCATGAAAACCATTAAACCAATAGGCACCGCAAAAATGTGTATGCATGTCGTTACCAGAGATACTCGACCATCTGCTTTGCGCCTTAATCATCGCTTTATCAAACACAGGATGGCTATAATCGATACGCTTAATGACGTGCTTCTCATCAATATTTTCATGAGCGGTTTCTGGATTCAGCGTAACCAAATAATTGTGCTTTTTGGTCAGGCGTTGCAAAATATTCATGTGATAAGTCAGCACTGGTTTTGCTGATGTTTGCGCTTTTTTAATATGGTTTTCAGTAGCTGATTGTCCTGATTGTCGCGCAGTTTTATTTGCGAGATTCTCATCAATCAGATAATTCCAGCTGGCCCACGCCAATGGCTTGTTCGGTAGGACACTGACATCGGTATGCAGTACGGCGGTATTTTTGGTAAAGCGAAAATGTCTGAGCACCTCATTTTCATCCTTACTGGCGTCTGTTAAAATTTTGAGCGCGGTGTCTGCATGACAAGCAAAGATAACTTCGTCAAATACCAATTTTTCGTTCAAGCTTTCGATATTGTTGTCAGTAATGCTTTTATTTTGAACCGTCAATAATACTTGCTCACCATCGCGAACCACAGACTGTACGGGACTGTTTACTCTCACCTTACCGCCCGCTTTGATGAAGCGTGGAATTAACTTATTGACGTACTGTTTTGAGCCACCTTTGATCGTAAACCACTGCGGACGATTAACCACATCGAGCAAGCCATGATTGTCAAAGAACTGTGCAAAAAACACCAGTGGGAAGTCTTGTACTTCATGCAGACTGGTTGACCAAATGGCAGAAACCATTGGCAGCAGATAGTTGTCTATAAACAGCTTGCCATAGCTTTTTTCTGTGAGATAGCTGCCCAGCGTTTGCTCAGTAAAAATACTAACATCTTGCCCGTTAGCACGTGTCATTTCGTAGTCTTGGCGTAGCTGCTTGATATGTTTATTGAATTGTAAAATATCTTTGATAAATTGCCAAAACTTTGGATTGAAGGCATTCTTACGCTGCGATAATAAAGTATTGAGCGTGTGACCATTGTATTCAAAATGGCGCGCTGTATTCTTTACCGAAAAGCTCATGTCAGTCGATTGAAACGGCACTTGTAGCTCATGCAGTAGACGAAAGAAATTGGGATAAGTACGCTCATTAAAGACGATAAAGCCAGTATCTATGGCACTGTTTTCCACATTGCTGCTCTTTGCTTTTTTGCCGTCTTGTAGCGACACATCGATGGTATTTACATGGCCGCCAATATAATCATTAGCCTCGAACACTGTCACTTCATGTTGCGCCACCAGATAATGAGCGCAAGTCAATCCTGATACACCTGAGCCAATGATAGCAATACGTTTTTTAGCTTGAGCGTTAGTCGTCTGCTTTGAGAGGCTGCTGGCTTCATGAGAGACTGTCTCTAGGTTCTTACGTTTACGGCGGTTAAACAGCATTGATGCGTTCCTTTCCATATTTTTAGTAATTTATTTTTTGCAATTTTTCAATATAAACTATTTTTTATTAATTTTTTCACTGACTTGCTGCCACACCAAATCTGGCAACGTCCCCAATACCTTCAGCGGTAATGTAAGCTTCTTGGGAAATTCAATCACATCGTGACCACTCACGATACCATCACGAATAGCTTTGCTTGCCTGCGCTGTTGTTTGGATAAAGGGCATGGGAAAATCATTTTGCTTAGTCATTGGCGTCTCGACAAAACCAGGCACGACCAAGCTTACCGACACATCATGCGGTGCAAGGCTAATTTGCAAAGTTTTCATTAGATAATGGATGGCAGCCTTTGAGCTGCCATAAGCTTCGGCACGAGCAAATGGCACATAAGCAGATGCTGAACCAATGCCAACCAAGCGACCTTTTGAGGCGATTAATTTTGGCAATATCCCTTCGATAGCATGTGACAACGTACCCATATTTACCGACATCACTTTCATAAACGAGGCGCTATCGAAGTTTGGCATGTCCAGATATTCGCACATGCCAGCGCCACAAATCGCCAAATCAACCTCTTCAATTTTTTCAAAAGCGTCGATAACTTTATCCCGATCCATGAGATCTAAGTCAACCGTTTCTGCGCCTAATGACTCAAGCTCAGCCAATGCGCTATCGTCTCGACCAACGGCATAGACATGATGACCGTCTAGTAGATAGTCTTTTGCCAATTGATTGCCAATACCAGACGTCGCGCCAGTAATAAGTATATGTAATTTCTTAGTAGAGTCAGTCATCGTAAACGTCCTTTTATGTATGCTGATAGTACACAACTTCCCATGCATTCAGGTGTCAAATACTTGCTTATCATCTTTAGTCAGCTGATGGCATTAACCTTTTTTTATTAAGGTATCATCCATTTTATTTATTAAATCTAAACAATCATAGCGCACGGCTATCGATTTATTGTTGTGGTTTCGCAATCAATGCGTCTCTTAATTGACTGAACCTGTCTACTCTCGCGCACTGGAAAAATTGCTCTTAGGTCTGTCGTTTTATGTTACTAGCCTTATAAGACAGCCTAATTACGGCATGCTACAATACTAAAAATCGAAATTAGCTTTACATTAAAGGGCTGATTAGTCAGCGTATTTATCATGAAAATATCCAACCTGTTAAAAGCGCTTATGTTTATTAACGGTTATTTATTTTCAAAAATCAACTTCCGTTGCGGCAGTTTTTGAAACTGCCTGATATCGTGTCCTAATGACATCTCAAACGTTATACAATTAATGATAGTGCTTCACCAATCCCACTCCACTATAAAAAGGATCTCTCATGAGCGAATTGCAACTCTCTGACCGCGTCAACAACATCAAGCCATCGCCTACGCTAGCGATTACCAATAAAGCCAAAGAGCTAAAAGCAGCTGGTAAAGACATAATCGGTCTGGGTGCGGGTGAACCTGATTTTGATACGCCAGAGCACATCAAAAAAGCAGCAATCGATGCCATTAATGATGGTTTTACCAAATACACCGCTGTCGATGGTACGCCAGAGCTCAAAAAAGCCATCATTGAGAAGTTCAAACGTGACAACAACATCAGCTATGAGCCCAATGAAATCCTAGTATCGGTCGGTGGTAAACAATCATTTTTTAATCTTGCGCAAGCCTTTATCAATCCAGGTGATGAAGTCATCATTCCAGCACCTTACTGGGTCAGCTATCCTGACATGGTCATCATTGCAGAAGGCGTACCAGTCATCGTCAAATGCCCCGCTGAGCAAGATTTCAAAATCACCGCTGAGCAATTAGAAGACGCTATCACTGACAAAACTAAAATGCTGGTACTAAACAGCCCCTCTAACCCAACCGGTATGATTTACACGTTGGATGAGCTAAAAGCCATCGCTGACGTGCTGAAAAAGCACCCACAAATTTATGTTGTGTCAGATGACATGTATGAGCACATCCGCTGGACGGGCGATAAGTTCTACAATATTCTGAATGCAGCACCTGAGCTAAAAGAGCGGGCGATTATTTTAAATGGCGTGTCAAAAGCATATGCGATGACTGGCTGGCGTATTGGTTACGCTGGTGGCCCTGCCAAGCTGATTGGGGCGATGAAAAAAGTACAATCACAGTCAACCTCATGCCCAACATCGATCAGCCAAGTTGCTGCCGAAGCCGCTATCAGTGGCGATCAAAGCGTGCTCACGCCGATGGTAGAAGCATTTGAGAAGCGTTGTGATCTAGTCGTTGATGGTTTGAACGCGATTAAAGGTATTACCTGCCTGCGTCCTGATGGCGCTTTCTACGTATATCCTGATATCAAACCACTCATCAAAGCCGCTGGTCTGTCATCATGTACTGAATTTTCAGCATGGTTGTTAGAGAAAGTTGGCGTTGCAGTGGTGCCTGGTGACGCCTTTGGTCTTGGTGGCTATATGCGCATCTCTTACGCAACTGATGAAGCGACGCTAAAAGATGCCTTATCACGTATCGAAAAAGCGGTGGCTGATCTAGACGTTGCTGAATAAAGACTAAACAGCCACTGTCTTAAAATTACTACGCTTAAGTATGTGCTTAGAAATGTGCTTATAAACGAAGACGCCACCTATCCTTTATGTGGCGTCTTTTTTATTCATCTCACAATTGGGAGTTTTTTTGGCAAAAAACCTCGAAAAAAGCCTTATCCCCCTATTAAAATAATTATCTTTGATAATTATGCAAAAAAGGCTTGACGTATTTTTTATTTTTGCTAGAATACGCCCCACTTAGCAAGAACTCGTTAGAGGCTTCTAAGGCTCGTTGTAAGGTTTTAAACACTTGCAGCTTATTCTCCAATAGCTCAGTTGGTAGAGCAACGGACTGTTAATCCGTGTGTCCCTGGTTCGAGCCCAGGTTGGAGAGCCACATTTTAGTTGTAAATTTCTTGAATTATCTTTAATTCAATTATGGCATTTGCCAAAACCCTCATCTCTTTGATGAGGGTTTTTTTATGGCTATTATTTTTATTGGCATGAAGAAACTTATATAAAACTCAGTAGAAAAATAAGTAACCAACGATATAACACCCATTACCTTGCTGTCCTAACGGTTTCTATTTCAGCACAACGTACGCAGCTGAAATAAAAACTGTTAAAAAAGTTAGCATTTAAAGTAAGGAAAATAATTAAGGTAGAAAAATTGAGATATGAGCTTGCTCTTTGTTTTCTTGAATCACATTGTCGTATGCTGACAGCTGCTCATTCGAGAAACTATTGGTAAACTGCCACATGGTCGCAAATATCGCGGTCAACAACACTGCCATGACCGTGAGTATGACCCATAGTGGCGTTTCGCTCGTGAGCGTGTGTTTGATTTGGTCCGGTATCGCCCAAAATGGCGAAAACTCGTTCTTATTACCCCGTAGATGCTCAATTTCATCCCCTAAGCGTGAGATAAGATAACGAATTTTCTCGGGTGCTTCTAAACGATACTTCCCTTGAAAACCAAGTAGCATCGCATAGTGATAGACCTCCAGAGCAGGTAGACGCCTCTCTCCTTGCTCGCGTAGACCATCTAAACGCTCAAAGAACTCATTACCAGCAATTTGTGAGCCGAATAAATCCAACTGCAAAGGATTTAGCTCCCAAGCATCTTTGAGAGTTTGAAACTCTGGCTCTTGCGAGGTCATGATGGTCTCATCAATCAACGCACAATACGCATACTTGGCTTCATGGATATCTTCTGACAGAAATCCTTTTTTGCGCGCATTCATCTCGAACTTATCTAAAAAATCATATATTTTTTGACGAAATTGTCGCGGCTCTGTACTGAAATAATGATTACGCAATAAAAACACCAAGTAAAAACCGTCATACATGATGTCTACCAGCGACTGACTACTGATACGCTTATCTAGACCAGTTGCTGAGACCTTTGAAGCCACTTCGCCTGAATCTAACAACGAAGGTGCAGAACCCATTGAATTATTCCCTGACATGATTATTCCTAATGCTTATTATTTCAAATACTATTGAGGGCGTGTTCTCAAAATGAGGGCGCGCCCTAGTGCATACTCATCTTGCAACCTCAGCACCTCTAGAGACAAAAAGAATTACTGTACGATAGCCATCAGCTCTATTTTTAAATCATCAAAACCATTTGGCACATAAATACAGATAGATTCAGATTTGAGCATTTCGTCATATAGCTCGCCTACCGGTTCGATGGTGAAGTAGCTAAAGCCTGGTCTCACTGGTATCGCACTGGGTACTTGGCTGACATGTGAAATAGAAGAGCCTGGCAGCGCTGATAAGACACGTTTTTCTACTGAGTCAGGCGTCGCAATTTTAAATCGGCGTGGTACGATGTCGATGAGCTCGTGCATCGGCAATGATGAGCTAACAGACAGATACAGCTGTGAGCCACGCGTGATCTTGTCACTACTTAGCTCGCCTGTATAATAAGATGGCTTATTTTGACGTAATGGAATCGAGATAAAGTTACTGGCAATGACGGTATTGAGTAGCTCACGAATGATTAGAATGATACTGACAAATGAGTCATTGGCATTATCGTGATTATAAGAAGGTAAGTCGCCCACCTTATATAATGAGCTAAAAGTAGCCAATTGGCTGGCGACATTTAATAATGCTTCATAAAGGCGCTCTGGATGTAGTTTGGCATTATTATATAAATGACTGAGCTGAGAGTATGCGGTATTTAGCGTATGCAATAGCCAAAAAGAGGCAATATCTGAGGAGCGAAACTCCAGTAAGTCATTGTTAGACTGACGATGATGGTCATACAGTGACGTAGACTTGGTATTAATCATCGTCATCAAACGATATACGTGACCAATAAGCGCAGGGTTACTCGTAATATGCACACTTGGGACGATATAATCATCATCTACTTGATAGATGCCTTGAGTGGTACGCACGAGCTTGGCTACCAATAAGGACACGGTATCTTGACTAGGCGCTTGCGCAGAATGGCTTAATTGCAAACTTGGCGACAGTTTAATCACGTCAATGACTGCTTCAGCCGCTTGGCTATATAGATCTTGTGCCTCAATAGCGCCCCTTGCATAGCGTGCTGGGTTGTCACTACGATCCGTCTGTATATTGCTGCCGCCACTATGGACAATCTCTAAACTCAAAAATACGAAAACTTCATCGCCATTGTCTGGGGTATCTAAGGTAATGGCTTTGGGTAAAGTGTCGGTACGAGGTGCATGATATATCGTGCCATCTGGCAATACCGCATAAATACTTTGAAAGCTTAGTAAATTGCTTTCCAAAAGTTGCTTATCAATCTGAACATCAGATACGCCATAAGCATAAGGATGCACCAGCATCATACTCAAAGCGCGTTGCGAGTCATGATAAGTGTCTTGAATCTGAAAATGTTGGGGTCGCAAAAACAACCCTTCTCCCCATAATACCCTGTGTTTACTCAAGACAATCTCCTAAGAACAGCTGACTAGTGGCTGCTGATAATATTTAAGTTTGGTGGTAAATGTAGGTGCCAGTGCTGGGTCAACACCCTCAGTAATGCTGACATCGCATCCACCAATATTGATCGCCAGTGGCGTATCAAAATTGAGACTGGCAAGTGGGATAAGAAACTGTGAGCGCTTTTTGGTATATCTCAGCCCCACTTTAATAGCGATAAAGCGCGCGTCTTGTGGAATGTTCACAGTCAGACTGCTCTCACGATTTGGGATAATACTGATCTCTTTGGCCGCCAGTGCTTCAATATCCGTAAACTGACTCTCTTCTTCCAAAAATGCGATATAGGCAGTACTTGCTGTGCCTACTTTGGTACGCCCTGCATTGGCATTAGTGGTGGGTTTGATATTTAGAGTAATCTGCTGACGCTTCAGTTTTTCTTGTAATGCTTGCTGCTCAGCACTCATGGTCGCCAGCTGCTGTTGCTGCAGTTCTAGCTGTGCTTTTAGACTTTGCAGATCAGCACTATTTTTGCCATTATCAACGATATGGCTCATGGCATCTATAGTAGGAGGCTCGCCTGCCAATGCCGATACCTTGCCATTTGACTTGCTCAATTTATCAGTGCTGCATCCGGCGATCGCACCACTTAGCAAGCAAGTAGCAGCGATTAATGATACTGGCAATATCATACATTTATTCATACTTTCAGTTTACCTTAGCTTTTTATTATCATTATTGACTGGTCAAAATCTCAGCCATTTCTGGGCGACCGAGCACGCCTTTTTTGCGCAGCTCGACATGCCCAAGATCCATCATACGCCAATCACCACCCCACACAAGTCCGGCAGATTTGGCTACTTTACCATATAATTTATAGCCTCGCATTGCCCAAGGATCCTTTTCGCTTATGATAATTTTACCATTTCTGATAAAGGCGCTATCGCCTGCCAAACCAAACTGATGATAGCTCTTGTATGATCCTGCCTTCGTTACATGAGTGCCTTTTTTCAATAGTCTTGCTTGCCTTGCAGGGCTACGATAGCCTTCTAACAGCACCATGTCATAGCCATATTGGTCACTCATTACTTTATATACAGTCAACAGCCGTTGAACAAAATCCGAGTTCATTTTTTGCCAATTACGGTCAGCATTTTTGATATTGATATGACCATTGTTTAGATGTGTAGCCAACATATCACCTGAATAGCCAGTGCTATGATCTTGCGTGTTTAAGTCAGACAAGTCAGGCTCAGGGAGCATTAGCGGCCTATCAATCTGAGGTATATTTGTCTGATTATCTGGCCAATACCCTTCCTCTGTCTTGTCAGCTCGATAGCTTGCAACCTCGGCTTCTAGTTCAGCAAACAGCTCCTCTGGCGGAGGCGACGGCGGACGCAGACGCTCTCCTATGAGTAGTTGACTGATTTGCAAATTTGTCGTGCTAGCCACGGTATCGTTGGCATGATAAACCTCCAGAGAATGATTGGTAATCAGGGCATAACACAATCCAACCGTTGCCATGACAATCAAAAAAGACAATGCCGATATCACTGGAATACGAGAAACATCTATATCCGAAATAAAACGAATAAACTGCTTGATACGATAATGAAATACCTTCTTTGGTGTCTTTATTGATGGACGCTTGAATTTTAGGCTAGGCAATCGATGAAAAAACACCATTACTTTATCTAATAGTCGCCCACATAGCTGCCGATCAAAAAGCATGACCATCATAAGGATAGAGAGCAATGTAAAGACCGATACAGTCAAGTAAATCATAGGCAAGAGTCAGCGACAGTTGAGACGATAAAAACAAAATAATAATAAACAGGCGTTGATAATTATGATTTCGTCAGTATTATATAGACAAATCATCTCCTTTTAAAACAAAGCTAACTTAATTACACTAATTTTTATTTATTGCTATCCATTAGCTTATTTATAGACAGCTTAAAAATACCATTTCATTATAAAAATTTACTTAATAATTCCTAAAACCCTCACTGGTTATCGATTTTATAGTTTAACAACGTTTTCAAAGCGATTCCTATCATTACAATCGAATCATAAAAAAGACAAATAAAGTTAACTAGTATAGTAAAAATAAGCTTATAGATATCATAAAATTTGAATCGCAAAGCTTGTCTACATGGTAATAATCATAAGAACAACCCAACAAATAGGGAGTTTAAATAAGTGGGCGCAAAAAAAATACTGTCATACGGACGATCTATTTTAGTCATGATTTTGGTGTTGTATCTCATTTTGGTCTGGATGTACTTTAAAGACAATGCGCGACAGCTGACCTCATCTGGCTTATTGCTATGGTTTGTTACCATCCCTTTATTGTTTCTTGGCTCTATCATGGCGCTCTCATGGTGGCAAAAAAAACTGGATAAACAAACAACCGATTCACCAGAGATACTTGATGGAACAGCAGATAAAACAGACGCTATTAAGCCGCCCAATACTTATCCGTTATTTATCTATAGCCGTGTCTGCCTACCAGAAGGAGACTGTTGGTCTGAAGTGGTGGACAATGATGCAGACCTAACCGTATTGAGCGAGGATTTGACAGATATTGATGGTATGCCAATGTTGGTCAAACCGATTGCAAGACTCCCTGATGCAGCCGCCCTACCATATCCTAATATCTCTGATGCCTATTCAGCAGATTCAGAGTTTGACGACAGCTATTCAGACCATTATTTAGATTCGAACAGTGATTTAGACAATAGTTTAGACAGCCATCTCGATGATGAGAGATTTACCGAACGTAAAGCCGCGTTAAATGATACTACCTTGCGTTTACAGGCATTAATTTATGAGCAGCTAGTCTTGAGCGAGGAGATGCTGTCTAGCCTTGCCGAATACTTTTACCAACATCACCAAAAAGATACGACTCAGTCCAACGCAGCCATTCATATTCATCCCGAATGGCAGCAACATTATTTGGTGAGTGCCAACGAAGTAAATAGTGAAAATAACAGCCGTAAAGAGAACGGTGATGACAAAATGACAGCAGCCTCTGCTGGTCATTTAACCAATCTTCCTATCTATCTATGCTTACCTGCCAGCGCCGATTCAGCATTTTTAATCGCGACCATAAAAGAACAGTTAGCAACTTACGGTATTCCTGATACACGGCTTGCTATTACGACCATCATAACTGACAGCACTGACATCGCAAACACCATAGCAGATAATAGCGCTAACAATACCCTAATTGCCACACCTGCAGATTTCATTAATAGACATCTGCTGCCTTTATCTAAATCAACTGCGCCGGATCTTTGCTTAATTCTCATTGCAGATTCACAGATAAGTGAAGAATGGTTAGACACTCATTTGTATGCTGAGCAAATGACCAATGTCATTCCAACTGAGGCGGGTGCGCTGTTGCTATTCTCGAATCAAGCGGCTCAAGAGCTACTCAATATTGACGCTAATACCCGTATTTTATTAACGGAGATAGGTACAGCTCATCGCACTGAGCTTTTGAGTGATAAACGTCGCTATTTGAATCATTTAACGACTATCAAAAGTCTATTAATAGACAATATGCTTTCACTGTCACCGACCGATACGACCACGCTAAAAACCACTGATAAACAGACAGTAAAGTCCACAAAAAAATCGTCTGATATCAATAGCAAAGGAAAAAACAAGACTAATGTTGCTATAACAGACATGACCATTACCGCTATGTCTGACATTAATCCATTAAAGCAGCCCTATGACTTATCAACGTATATGAGCTTTCTTGAAGCATTTATAGCACAAGGCGCTCTGGTAAACGAACATCATTTAGGGCATTATATGCCATTGAATAATTGGTTGAAGCCATTTATCAGCTTATCGTTATTCATTGACTTAGCCAAAGAAGACCAACAAGAGTCAGATAGATCATTTCTAATTACTCAACATAAGCACTGCAATATGCTTTGGTTGCTAGACTCTTCTCAAACATCTGAGTCGTAGTTTTAATGGTGTTTTGTCGTGGTAAATACTCGTTTTATTGTCTTAAGTTCACACTAGGTAGCACGCATGTTTTCAAGGTTTTTTCATCTTATCTATAACCCAAGAGTATTATTGGCGCTGGGGCTCATAGTCGCCCTAGTCTTACTTTATGATTATGTGACTATTAAAACCTTTGTCATAATCATTGGCGTCCTAATCACATGTACGGTGCTGGGGGCGCTTGGCTATTACCTGTGGAAAAAACGTAAGCTTGCCTCAGATGAGCTGGCAAACTTAGTGGAGGATAATGGCAACGAGAGCCAAGGTGACAATAGCCCTCATGTGGCCAAAGATGAAAACGCTCAAGAAGTGCAGGCGCTACGTCAGCAAATGCAAGATGCCATTAAAACCATTCGCAAATCAAAGATAGGCGATCAAACAGGCAAAGCGGCGTTATATGAGCTGCCGTGGTATATGGTCATTGGTAATCCAGCCGCAGGCAAAAGCTCTGCAGTGCTACACTCTGGCTTAAAATTCCCCTTTATGGAGCAAGGTAACAAGCTATCCGTTAAAGGCGTCGGCGGTACACGTAACTGCGATTGGTTTTTTTCGACTGAAGGTATTTTGCTCGACACCGCAGGACGTTACTCCGTTTATGAAGAAGATCGCTCAGAATGGTTGTCGTTTTTAAGCCTACTCAAAAAGAATCGACCTAAAGCACCGATCAATGGCATCATCATCGCGGTCAGTATCGCCGAACTCACCAAAAACGATCCAAACTATGCGTTGGATTTGGCCAAGAATCTGCGCAGCCGTGTGCAAGACTTAACGGAACAGTTAGAAGTTTATGCGCCTGTCTATGTGGTCTTTACTAAAATGGATTTGATTTCAGGCTTCCGTGACTTCTTTAATGACTATGAGCAAGAAGAGCGCAGCCAAGTATGGGGCGCGACCATTCCCTATCCTGAAGACCCAGAAAATATCAATATCACGGACGTATTCGAAGAGCATTTTGGTGTCTTGGTCAATGGTCTAAAAGACTTGAGCACCACTAAGCTATCCTTACGTCATCAGCGCACGGTATCTCCCAGTCTAATGACTTTCCCAATGGAATTTCAGTCGTTACGTCCCATGATACGGACGCTGATGCATGCGTTGTTTGAGGACAACCCTTTCCAATTTAAGCCCATATTGCGTGGCTTTTACTTTACCAGCGCCTTGCAAGACGGGCAAGTTAGCAGCCAAATGACGTTACAAATGGTACAAAATTACGATTTGCACCCACCTGCGATGCCGCTCAATGCGCAGCAAGAAGCCGCAGACAAGCCCTATTTTTTACAAGATCTATTTTCTAAAGTCATTTTAAAAGACAAGCATTTGGTCAGGCAGCATAAAAACCGACACAAGCGCAGTCATCGTGCGCTTGCGACGCTAGCTGCTGTCGTGACTTTGTGTGCGGCTGTCGGTCTGTGGACATGGTCTTATGCCAATAATAAACAGCTCACTGAGCGTGTCGTGGCTGACTTACAGCAAGTCGCAGCGCTACAAAAAAATTCTAACGGTGATTTACAATCCCAGCTCGAGTCGCTCAATATTCTACAAAGTCGAATCGAGCAGCTTGAAGGCTATGAAGACGACAAGCCGCTGTCTTTAAGTTTTGGCCTCTATCAAGGCGATAAGCTTAAGCAAAAATTGCTAGCAGAATATTATAACGGCATCAGCATCATCGTCTTAGCGCCAACCAAACAAAATATCGAAACGTTTTTGACCGAAGTAAATACCAATGCCGATCAATTAGAAGTCCGTACAGAAGACTCAAACACTGATGACACCTCTGATGCTGCCGTTAATGATGCTTATATCCAGTCGGACCCCACAGACGTTGAAGATGCTTATAACGCGCTCAAAGCTTATCTCATGCTTGGCAATCATGACAATTTAGAGGCCAGTCATTTGAGTGATCAGATGACCCGTTTTTGGCGCAACTGGCTCGAAGCCAATCGCGCTGACATGCCGCGTGACAAGATGATTCGCCAAGCTGAGCGTATCTTGAGTTTCACCTTGGCTCATGTCGACGACCCCGCCTTTCCATTGATCCAAAATGACTTAGGGCTGATAGACAAAACCCGTAGCAATTTATCCAAGGTTAGCAAAGGTCAACCTGCTCGTGAGCGGGTTTACTCTGAGATTAAAATGCGTGCATCTGCCCGCTTCCCATCGGTCACGGTTGCACAGATTACGCAAAACAATGCTAATGAAACACTGCTTGGTAGTTATGTCATTTCAGGCACTTTTACTAAAGAGGCATGGGATGCTTTCGTCAGTGATGAGATTGATAAAGCTGCCACTACGAGAGTGGTCGCCGATGATTGGGTGTTGGCCACCAGCAGCCAAGATGATCTTACCTTGACGGGTAGTCCTGAACAGATACGACAATATCTGGTCAATCGCTATAAGCAAGAATATATCAGTGAATGGAAACGTTTTTTATCTCAAGTGTATGTTCGGGATAGCACAGGCTTCGATGATCATGCGGTCTTATTAAACCAGCTGTCCAATGCCACAGAGTCACCGTTAAAAACTCTGTTTGAGACAGTAGATCGCCAAACTCAATGGGACAATAAAGCAGCCAATCAAGCAGCTGGCAATGGTGGCGAATCTCGTCGCTCATTTGTCAACTGGTTTAAGCAAACCATCCTGCGTCAAAGCCCTGCTGAGCTGCGGCAAGCAGAAGCAGCGATGAATAATGGTGGTAGCTCTAGTAACGCCGCGCCTGTAGCACAAGCAAGCTCAGGTGTGATTGCGCAAGAATTCTCCTCTATACATGCGCTAGTAACGCCAAGAGAAGAAAATCAGGATCTGTCATTATTAGACAGCTATTTAGTCAGCTTAGGCGATATCAGAACCCGTTTTAACAATATCGCTCGTAGTGACGACATCGGCCCTGATGCTTTGTTGTTTGCCTCACAAACCCTCAGCCCCGAAGGCTCAGAGTTAACCAAATCTCTACAGATATTAGATGAGCAGATCCTGAGTCAAGCCAACTCTGAAATAAAACAACTGGTTCGTCCGTTGTTGAGTGAGCCACTGACTCGTTCATTTAACATGCTGCTGACGCCCACTAAAGCAGAGATTAATAAAGTTTGGAAAGCGCAGGTCTATAAGCCTTTTCTCGATAATTTAGGCAGTAAGTACCCCTTTACGGCCAATGCAAACTTAGAAGCGACGCCTGCAGAGATCGGTCAATTCTTCGGCGAAGATGGCTATGTGGCGCGATTCGTCAACGAAACGTTATCGCCCTTTATCATTCGCCGCGGCGATCAAATCTCCAGTAAAATCTGGAATGGTGCAGGTTTGGGTCTCAATCCGCAGTTTGTCGCTGATTTTGGCCGTTACTTTACCAATTATACGGGTAGTAATAGTTCAGGTGCTGCTGGTGCGAATAATACTGGTGGCGCTCCCAATCAAACCACGTTCCAAATCATGCCTCTACCCGTCAGCGGTTTGACTGAATATACCATTGTGGTCGATGGTCAGCAGTTACGTTATCGCATGGGTACTCAAGCGTGGACAACGTTTGTATGGCCGAACCCAAGTAGCCAACCTGGGGCCAGTATTCGAGCCAAAGACTATGATGGCAGAGACTTTACTGTCTTTGAAGAAGCAGGTAGCTTTGGGGTAGAAAAGCTGATTAACAGTGCACGCCGTACTGAACTTGGCAATGATGTCTTTGAGATGGCATGGTCTGGTGACGGTATCACTATCTCTGTACGCTTTAGAATCATCAGCGGCAGTGGTAGTAGTACCACTACCGGTCAAGGTCGCTCTACCAATCCCTTTACCGGCATGAAACTACCAGAGGAGATTATTGCCCTTGGTGTCACACGTACAGCAAGGCCAATTTCTGATAATAATGCTGTTGATGGCGACACTCCTAATGCGGGTTCCGGCACCAATCAGCCAGTACCGACTGGCGAGCAAAATACAAGCAATGTCACGCCGCCCGCCCGCGTATCTACTGTAGCCCCTAATACCAATAGTGAAAATAGTCCACCAGTGCAACTGCCTACTGATACCACGACGGCTACTGATGATCGTTCAGCCGTGACTGAACAGCAGGAGCAAACGCCATGACTCCAGACTCCTTGCCTTTAGTATATTTTGGAAAATTGCCTGCTCGCGGGGACTTTGTACGGGCGCGCGCTCATATCTCTGAGACCAATGCCATTGATGAATGGGTCAGCGAAGCGCTAGCCGTGTCGGAAAGTGTATTTAGCGGAATTCCGATAGACAATGTCAGTAATCATAACTTTGCCTTTTTAAATTTCAGTCATATCGATACTAGAGCTAATGAGATTATTACCGGTGTTTTGATCCCTAGTCACGATAGTAGCTATAGAAATTACCCATTGATAGGTTTTGGCGTGCTTCATCTCGATAAACCGAAAAACTGGATGAACTATCTGCCCGTCAAGTCATCAGCGCTTTGGAATGACACTTATGAAGTTTTAAGTATGGCTAAATCCAAAACTGACAATAGCGATCTGATGGAGCATCTCAATCATAGCCAACTCAGCATCGATAATAATGCCAGTACTTACTACTATGATTTTATCAATACCACTACGTTGCATGATATAGCGATCTTAATGAACATCGATAAAGCGCAGCTGATACAGCAAATCATTGCCACTGGCCTGTTATTTTTACCCACCTTTACTAAGGGTTTCCATGGCTTGAATAAAGCCATCTGCTGGTCACTTACCTCTGATAGAGAGAACTCGATACACATGGCCACTTTTTGGCACGATCTCATCAATGGTTTTTATCAGCCACACCAGCTCTACTTGAATACCTACTTATATCGTGTCGCTAATTGCTATCGCCTGCTCATGAGTTTTACTAAACCCGATGGACGTATACTCAAGCAAATATCAGAAAGTGAAAGAACTTATCCTGAAGATTGGGTAGTCATCGCTCATAGCGACTGGACTCAAGGCTATATCGATGAAGACATTGGATTGACACGGTTTAATAAAGTATTGTTACAAGACAATTTATATCTGTATGATACCAGGCAATTGTTTAAAAAAACTTTTTTAGCACAATAAATAATAGCTCACGATAACTGCTGATTCGTAACAGCTGATAGTAGCCGCCATGCATCATACCCCTGCAATTAGTCACTGCTCAACAATAGACAGATTAAAAAGGTACTTGAATGAAAGTCCTCTCTAGAATAACAAAATCCAAGCGAACAAATCACACGAAAAACCTGCTATTAGCCGCTGCTATCACACTACCTATGAGCGCCGTTGTATTTGCGGAACATAACGACACTCATGTGACAAATAATTCACAAAATGTGCCAGTGGTCATCAAAGGTGTGGTCGCTACCAGTTCAGACAAACAGCAACTGCTCGACAAACTAAAAGCACAGTATCCTGATAAACCTGTCAGAGATGAAATCGAAGTACGTTCGAACATCAGTATACCAACCAACTGGCAACAGATAGCCACGACTATCATTGATAGCGATATCTCTAACATTCGTCAGGGGCGTATCGACATTCATGGGACGACCATTAGCTTACATGGCAAGGTAAGCAGCCTTGAGCAAAAGCAAGCCATTCAAAACCGTATTCACTCGCGCCTAACTGATCTCTATCAATTAGAAAACCAGCTGGTCGTGGTAGAAGGTGAACAACGCCTCATAGACGAGACTTTAGGCAACCGTATCGTCGAGTTCGAGTCTGGTAGCACCAATCTAACGCCGATGGGTCTTGGTATCTTAGACGATATGGCAGGGGTGTTACAGCGGGTCGGTGATAAGCCTGTTCTTATCACCGGTCATACCGATAATGTCGGCAATTCTACTGCCAATCTTGCCCTATCAAATAAGCGTGCAGAAGCCGTCAAACAATACTTGATCGGTCGAAATATAAATGCGACTCGTCTCAGTACTACTGGTAAAGGAGACTCAGACCCTATCGCTAGTAACGACAACGAAGAAGGTCGCACTCGCAATCGCCGTATCGAATTTACCCTTAATGAATAACATCGCTATGTAGAACGTATGACGATAATGGTCACTAAGCAATGACGGTTAAGTGCTGATAGCTGGTTTGATAATTCTGAAAAACATACTGTCATTGCTACTAGAGATATCGATGCTACAAAAAACACCAATGCTAAAAGAGAGCCACTGCTAAAAAAATAGGGACATAACTATGCTACGCTTGACCAATACCGTGCTGCCTATGCACCCTGATCGGCTCTATGCCAGTGAAGGCAGCACTCAAGCGCCCTATCCGAGCGCTCGCCAAGACATCAATGCTCATGGTGCGTGGCAAGATAAGCTCATGCATAGCGCTGATGAAGCCGATATCATTGCTCAACTAAACCCCAATGGTAATCGCCAACACCAGCAGCACGGTATCGACACTTATGTGCTACACGTTTATATCCATGAGCGGCATCACCCTCCTTTTACGCCATTAACCAATCTCATCGGTAGCCCTCTGACCTTGAGCTTTGATATTCCAAGTGGCCTAAGCTTTCGTCATCTTTATATAACGGCTGTGCATCAGCTAGATCATGATGGCAGCTACGGCTATTATCGCCTGCTCGCCCAGCCCATCACTTATCGTCTGCATCAGCATATACGCGGTCACATTGATACTCATTTGACTGTACAAGCGATGGTAGCAGAGCGCACGGCTACGCTGGATATAGAAATCATCGATGACAGCAACAATGGTGAAGATGCTAACTGGTCACCAGCACGCATGACCCAGTGGCAAATAAGCGACTGGACACATATTTGCGAGCGGCTTGCGCGTCAAGGACTCACAGCCTATCTGCGCCATGAGCAAACGAATGAGCACAGTCCACCAAAGCTCATTATTACCACCGCAGATCCAAGTGATAGCGATGGAATCAGCCTAAATATTGGCGGGCTGCGTTACCAGCAAGTGTTACATGACCGTGTCCATGCACCTGTATTGGCATTGAGTGAGCAGGTCATCACCCAACCAAATTCAGTAACGATGCAGCGTTTTAATAGCAGCAGTGTTGCACACCCAACGCAGTCCGCTGACGTTGCGATGAGCAGTAACTCTGATGAAGTAAGCCATTCGAATAACCACACTCTCACATTAGACACACCAGCTGCTTTTGCGCCAGTAACAGATACTGAAACCATAGACGAAGCAACCATCGTGGCAAACAGTCATCAAAATCGATATAGCATCTATCATGCCATAGCCCATGCTACGGATTTGAGTGTTGCTGATACTTTTATGCTTGTCGATCACAGTGCGCTCAATCAGCACTACCGTGCTACTCATATCATTCATTTGGCACGCAATAGTCTGGCGCATGTCACAGGGCTGACCCAAAGCACACGCCACCAACAGCGTCATGCGTCGACATTAGCATCTGGCATTCATTTAACTCAGCTGTGCCTCATTACCGCTGATACCCCATGGGTCGGTCACCTATATAGCAGACATGCCCTACCGCCGATGACAGGTATCACCGAAGCGCAAAGCGATATCGATAGCCGTAACCATATGACGCCCACGCGCAGCTATTTACTGGATAGTCCAGCTCAGCCTATCAACCGATTGGAGGCGCAAGCTGGCGCGAACTACGGCACCCACTTCACCCATAGAGCGGACGACCAAACCCTGATGCAGTCTATCGGCGATAGCGAGCATCTAATTAACACTGGCAGTTTATTGTCATCGAGTCGCCCTAGCCTATTTGCCACGGACAACGAACAAGCGATTGAAAGCGGTTATCGCAACACGGGCAACGGCCTGTCTGAATGGGTGACTGACCACCGTACAGAAAAAGCTTACTCTCAGATAAAAATAGACAGTGCTGGGATATCTGCCAGTCTAAAGATGGGGGTCATCAATCCATCAGACACCGCCAAACGCGAAGGCATCAATGCGACTACTAACGCTCAAATCAATATAAAATCAGGCGAAGCCCTCGTCCTTTCCACTCAACCGCAAACTCATACGCAATCTGGACAGCATAACTACCAGCAGCACACCCCGACTCTGACTCAAACTGGTCTTGGAGGTCAGCACTTAACTGAGCGGTTAACGCAACTGGCGACAGGGCTTGGACGTCATGTCAATGACCACAAAGCGATTAAGACGCAGCTTGAGACTATCGCAGAGGAACAGCAAACCAAAACCCATCAAACAATGCCATTCGCGCTGATCGATAGCGCAGCAGACAGTGCTTATGCCAGTGACGATACGCTGATTCACAGAAGCATGGGTGAGATGGTCTCCACCACGCAGCAAGATATGATGATCAGTAGTGGAGAGAGTCATAGCCAGATCGGTAGCGAGTCTCTAAATATCATAGCCGATGGTCAATTTAGCATGACCAATGCCAAAGAGAATATCACCCTCTCCGCCCATACGGGTAAGCTTGAAGCCACGGCTAAGCAGGATATAAACATCGCTTCCTCGACCAAAGAGGTTGAGATAGTAGCGACGAATAAAATTACGCTGACGGCTGGTGGTGCGAGTATCACTTTAGATGGCGCAAATATTACGATAGCGGCAAAGCAGTTTACGGAGAAGGCTGGTAAGCATAATAAGTTTGGGGGTGGTGTAGATGGGTTGGGGTTGGCGGGGTTGCCTGATGAGAAAATATTAAGCACTCTTTATAGTATCGCATACAAGTTTACAGATGATGATGGAAACCCATTAGCATTTGTTGAATACGAAGCTACTAATCTTACTACTGGTGAGCAAATATCGGGAAAGACTGATGAACATGGAATAACTGAACGTTTTTCTTCAAATAACCCTGAAGAAATTGAAGTTTATTTAAAGCTTGATGAAGACGATAACGTAGTTGAGTTGCATGAAATAACTGACGATAGCATTTAGGACAAAAAAATGGGTAAAACAACTACAAAAGCCTCTTCAAGATTAGGAACGCTTAATCTCTACAATCAAAGCATTAGCGTACCGACGCTAGTAAATTTTGAATTAACAACCGATCTTACTATAGGTGCAAATAATAAAGGAACGGGCGTAATTGACAAAAAGGGCTTAGTATTTAATAAAACTTATAAGTTCTTAGCTAAGTTAGCAGGCTCGAAGAAGGGTATCGAAAGTACGAAGATAGTTTGGGTTATTAAATATATGAGCCCTAGTACCTCTAGGAATAAGTTTATAACGTTAAAGGCAATAACTGTAGGACCTGAGTTTACGCTAGAGTTGAAAGACAAGTATAAAGATATGGCAGGTTGTGAAATCGAAATAAGTTGCCATATGCAAGCACGACCGAAAAAATCTGTTAGTAATAAATACTTTGTACATAACCGCTTTAGATATTTTGATGGCAAAAAAGTCTTGACTCAAGCACAGCAAAGAATGTCTAAACCTTGGTTAATTGATCAGGCACAATCCTCACTCTGCGGCATGGCCTGCCTATACTATATTTTAATACAACGTAGTAGTAGCTTATACAAAAAAATAGCGGTAGAGCTGCATAGAACAGGTATTTACGAACTAAGTAATGGCTATAGTATTAGGCCTAAAAGCTCAATGTATGACATAAAGCCTGACGATTCTGACTACAAAAACATGAAAATGGATGAAGTTGATTGGATAGTGCTAGCCTCTACACGTAGTAGTGAAAGCAATCTAAGATACGATGGTATCGAAACTGGGTCATTTGACCAATTAGGCGCTGTAAACTGGATGGGAATGCTTACTCGCATGTGTAAAGAGGTGGCAAGCTATAGCAGTACAAAAAGTCATGATTTGGGTTTATTAGATGTTGGAAAGACAATAATTAATAAGAGAAATTTTAGTATAGATAAATTATTTGAAATGGATAAGAAATATAAATCTGGTAAAAAAATAATAATGATGATACAGCCAAAAATGATTAGTAACAATAAAGGCGATAGAGATATTAACTCAATTCACTGGATAGTTTATGAAGGCGGTTTACAGCTTTTTGATGGCGATGGACGTAATGTATTAACTGATTCTTTACATATTGGACGTGTAAAATTCAACATATTTACTTGGGGTGAAGAGCCCAACAACTCTCCAAGAGATCTACCGAGAAGAGGTATTAGCGTCACTAACTTTTCAACTAACTATTATGGTTACATAGAGGTCTATTAATGAAAAATATTAATTTTACAATATTCATATCCATTTTATTAACGGGTTGTATTGCTAAAACTAACGTCTGTTCACCGTCTATTCAACCAACAATCGAATTACAAGACTTTCAGAGGCTGACTAAAAACGATAAAGCTCTTTTCCATACGCTCGATAAAAATGGAAAAAAAATTAACAGCTTTAAACTAGAATATATTATTGATTTTGATGGCTATACAGTTATTTATTTTGATGATAATAATGCTCTAGTTCCAAACCATGCATATAAAATGCAATACAATGATGATGTATATTTCGTATATAATATCAAGCTTGCAAATAATGCTAGACATCGATATTGTGATGAAGAGACTGTATATAACGTTAATAATTGCGAATCAACAGGTCAAAGTTTAACCTTTAATCCTACATGTGCTATTCCCACTGACCAAGCCGATAGCTATTTTGAAAATACAGTTAAACCAACTTTGTAAATAATGTTCAAGCAGTAACTAGACCTCTTGCATAAGTCAGCGCTATCTGTAGAATCTTCGTTATTAAGAGTCAACAAAATATCAATTTTGAAAGAGGTCTACTATTGATACGACGATCAAACCCTCATGCAGTCTATCGGTGATAGCGAACATCTGATTAATACAGGTAGTCTGCTGTCATCGACTCGCCCTAGCCTATTTGCCACGGACAACGAACAAGCGATTGAGAGCGGTTATCGCAACACGGATAACGGCTTAGCAGAATGGATTACTGATCATCGCAAAGAACAAGCTTACTCACAGCTCAACGTCGCTGATGGACAAGTCGCTGCCAGTCTAAAAATGGGTATTATCAATCCTGCTACAGATGGTGCTAAGCGCCAAGGTATTAGTGCCACTACCACTGCGCAAATCAATATTAAGTCTGGTGAAGCACCCTGACCCCTGCCGTCAAATCCGTACAGTTAAACTTGGGAGATTTTAGTTACGCAGCCTGACGATGATAATCAAACCACACCTGCCTTGCCGATTTATAGGCCAAACTCTTTTGAATCCTCGTTTGGTTATAGTACAGCTCGATATACTGTGTGATCTCGTTGGTCGCTGTAAACCTTGTTTTATAGTCTTGGTGATACACTAGCTCATTCTTTAATGTGCCCCAGAAGCTTTCTATGGGTGCGTTGTCGAAACAATTGCCTTTACCACTCATTGAGCCTTTGAAATGATGCTGCTTGATGATTTTGTGATAGGCATGACTACAATACTGACTGCCTCTGTCAGAGTGCACAATTAATCCTTGGCTTGGGCGTTTATTCTTAATTGCCATATTGAGTGCACGGCATACTAAATCTGCGGTCATGCGTTTATTAATAGCATAGCCGACCAGCTCTTTGGTGTATAAATCTTTGACTCCAGCTAAATACAACCAGCCCTCATTGGTCCAGATATAAGTAATATCACTGACCCACGATTCATTAGGACGCTTAGCATCAAATTGCTGATTTAATATGTTTGGATAGACAAGCTTATTGTGATCGGAGTTCGTGGTGACTTTAAAACGTTTGTGACGACGGCATTTGATGCCATGTTCTTCTTTAATGCTTCTGACCATATACAAGCTAATATCGTGCCCTTGCTCTATCAGCTTTGCGTGCAGTCGATCAGCACCATAGCGCTCACGAGTTTCACTGTGAGCAGCTCTAACCAGTAGCTCAGACTGGTTACGATGTATCTGTTGCTCACTAATATCGCGATTTATCCAGTCGTAATAGCTTGATGGCTTAACCTTTAGCACGCGGCACATAGTGGTGATGCTAAAGAAGTGCTGGTTATTTTTGATAAAGGCGTACCTGACTAACTGTGCTTTGCAAAGTACGACGTTGCCTCACTCGAGCATAGCTCTCCCCTTGCGTCGGGGCGAAGTAGTGCTTCGCTTTATCCCTCCTCATTTAGGATCTCTCGTTCCTCTTCAGCAACTTTGAGCTGTCGTTTAAGACGCTTGTTTTCTTCGATCACCGCCATGAGTTCAGGATCATATTGAGCTGTTCCTGCAAGTTTGCCTTGATTGGTTTTATTGTGCCAATTAGATAAGGTCTGCATGGCGATACCAAGCTGCTTTGCAGTCGCTGAAATATTCCCATCGTTGTCCGCTATCTTCTTGACGGCTTCTGCTTTGAATTCTGTGCTATAAGTTCTGATTTTCTTGGTCATGGTAAACTCCTTGTCAAGTCGCTAGTTTACCAAGTTTAGGTGTATGGTTTCTTCAGCATAGCTCAGTACGTCCCATAATCAGAGGAAGGACATTAGTCCTTCCTTAGTATGCTTGGTCATAAAAATAATGGTGCATTACAAAATCAAGAGGTTCCATATGAAAAAGTTTATTCTGTTTCTATTTTTTGCACCTTTAGGGTGTTCAGTAGAAAGTAGTGCTATTGAAGACGTGCCTAATATCGCAAAAAGTGAAACTACTTTTATTGAATCTAGTATTGAAAATAATTGTACTGGTGAACCTTTATTATTAATGTATGAAGAATTTGTCAAACTGGGTATTAAAGAATCAAATTTATTAACTATAGTAAGTTTAATATAAAATCGATACAGCCCATATCATGAAATAGTTTAGGCAGATTATTTTCCATCCATCCTTGGCGTAGAAATTTAGCTTGTGCCCACTTCTTCTCGATAGGATT
>NZ_JAFCVA010000024.1:0-19094 GCF_049896785.1 Psychrobacter sp. TWP2-1-2
AAGCACTTCCGTAGTATTGCGACTAGATACGAGAAATTGGCTCGTAATTATAAGTCTATGCTGTATCTAGCTTGTACTATGATTCATTGCAAACTGAATTAGGGACACGCCCTAGTAAAAACGATGTTTAAGTTAGTCAGCACGCTTTAGGTTGTTGTTAATTGATTGATTAATGGATGGATTGTCTATGTACCATCTCTCACCTACTATGGCTTTTTTAGCAGTGGGTGTCTATAGTATTTGTTACTCATTTTAGATTATGTCAAAGGAATTTTTATGCGACCAGTGGTACTGTGTTTTTCAGGATTAGACCCCTCAGGCGGCGCTGGATTACAAGCGGATATAGAAGCCATCGGTCAAGCAGGTGCGCATGCTGCCATTGCTTGTACAGCTATTACCATACAAAACTCGCAGCAAGTCTTTGGTTTTGAAGCTTGTGCAGCAAATTTGGTAAAGGATCAGGCCACCGCAGTGCTCGATGATTTGCCTGTTGCAGCTATTAAGTCAGGTATGTTGGGTACGACTGATAATATCGCTATGCTGACTCAATTGTTTGCCGAGCGCCTTATCGCCGCTGATACGCCATTTGTATTAGATCCCGTATTGGTTGCCAATAGTGGTGGCAGTTTGGGCGATGAAAAGACGCTCGTTAGCGCATTTAGGAAGCTGTTACCATACGCGACCCTTATCACACCGAATACTCATGAGCTACGCGCATTAAGCGGTGAGCAAGACTTACATATTGGCGCGCAAAAACTATGCGCCCAAGGCACCTATGCTGTATTGGTAAAGACCTCACATGACTTTGATAGCGGCGATATAGAGCAGTATTTGTATATAAAGGGTGAGATGGTACATAAAAGCACCTTGCCGCGCTTAACGGGCGAATTTCATGGCTCTGGCTGTTCACTTGCCAGCTTTATCGCTGGGCGCTTAGCAATGGGTGATGCGCTTATCGATGCAGTAAGGGCAGCAGACAGCTGGATTACCCAGACGCTGCGTGCCGCTGATGCACCGCACCCTAATAATGAGCAAGCACAATTAATACCCAATCGTTTTATAGACTTTCAGCATAACCTCTAAATAAGCAATAAAAAAAAGGGCGCTCTATATCTCGTAGAGCGCCCTTTTTTAGATAGCTATTGGTAATTTTAGCTAACAGCTTTCAAGTGACCATTAATCCAGCTCAACCCAACATTGGCATGAAGCTCGCGGCAAAGCCACCAATAAACATCTCAAGCAAAATAAAAGCAATGAAGGCGACCATTGGTGATAAATCAATCATGCCCAAGTTTGGCGTGATTCGACGAAATGGTGCCAAGATTGGCTCCGCTAAATCGACAATGATACCAATAATCGGATGCTGAGATTGGGTAAAGACCACAATCCAGCTGACAATAATGGAACCAATGACGAGATAGCGACACATACGTAAAAAGTCTAATACCAAGCTGATAGTACCAGTAAAAAATAACGGTACAGGAGCGATACCTTTATGGGTCAGTGCTGCTTTTCCAGAGATATCGATCAAACGAATCAAAAACATCAGGACGATAGCCGCAATACTGATACGCCCTTGCCCGACGGTTGGAAAAATACGCCCAAACACATCGACAATGTGCGTTGCTTTATAGGCAGGCGCAATCATGGGGTTGCTGGCATCCATCCCTGCAAATTGCAGCATAAAGCGAATAAACACCAACATCATGGCGAAGGTGGTGACCAAATCAAAGATTTGAAATAACATGTTGTTCATGAAGTGCTACTCAATGTGACATTATTAACAGGTTTTGGGATGACGACTGTCATTACTAGGTGCTTGGTATTGCTGCTTAGTATTACAGCTCAGGCGCGTCATTCGCTTGTAGCAAATAACGCGCCTGATATAGGGATGATTATTTACTCATCTCTTCACTCAAGGCTTGGCTACGGTCATAGCAAGCCTGCATAGCCTCAACGATTTGACCGCCGATATCGTTGGCTTGCATTGACTCAACGGCGGCTTGGGTTGTCCCATTTGGCGAGGTGACCTTGCGACGCAATTCAGCAGGTGCATCCTCACTATTCATCGCCATCTTTGCCGCGCCTAGCATGGTTTGCATAGCGAGCGCTGAAGCCTGCTCTTTATCCAAACCTAAAGCCACTGCCCCGTCAATCATGGATTCAATGAAGTAAAACATATACGCTGGCGCTGATCCTGATACGGCGGTTACCGCATGCATATGTTCTTCATTATCGACCCACATGACCAATCCTGATGCTTCCATCACCGCCGTTGCTAACTGCTTTTGTTCAGCAGAAATATTATCAGTACCGTACAGACCCGTTGCGCCCATTTGAATCATTGCAGGGGTATTTGGCATCGCCCGGACGATATTGTCATAGCCACCCAACATGTCAGATAAAAGCTCAGTCGACAAACCTGCTGCCACTGAAATCACCAGCTGCTTGTCTAAGACATCCGCAAAGCTACTGACTACCGCTTTCATCACTTGCGGCTTGACCGCCAGCACCACAATGTCAGCATCGATAACGGCAGCTTTTGCATCAGCAGTTGGATCCACCGTGTTCAGTCCTTTAGCAGCCAATTGCTCGCGTGCTTCACCGCTAGGATCAGCAACGGTAATTAAACTCGGTTTGACACCGCAGCTGACAAGCCCGCTAATCAAAGCCTGCGCCATATTTCCGCCACCGATAAAGCTGATTTTCTTATTATCTAATACTGACATACATGTCTCCTATTCAAAAATCCAAAGGTATTCAAACTAACATAATGATAGGTAAAATGACACTCAGTTTACCATACTGCTACTGGCATCGTTTGATAAATTGACGGCATCTAACCCGGCTGTAAGCTCCGTTGAATCACTTAATTGCCATGGACTATGGCACAACCAAACGGTTAGATTAACAAGGGCATTATATAAAATCAGTGACGGAGAGTACTATGTTTTTCATTCGTAAAGCCAACCCAGAGGATTATGCAGACATTGCTAACATTCATTTCAAAAGTTGGCATGCCGCCTATTTAGATTTGCTACCAGTGTCCTATATCAATGATAAAAACAACTTATGTAATAAGACAAAAATGTGGCAGGAGTTAATGGCGCATCCTGACGTTATTGTCTGGATAGCATATGATGCTTATCATCATAATTTGGGGTTTATTGGCTACTTCATTAATAATAAAAATTATGAAATTACCACGTTGTATGTTTTGCCCGACTACCAAGGATTGGGTATAGGCACTCAATTAATGACAGCATCATTACAAGCCCTCTTAGAATCTCATATCCATGCCCATTTTTATTTATGGGTATTAGCAAACAATGTGGCTGCTATTGATTTCTATCAAAAATTTGGCTTTGTAGGTAATGGCGAAAAGAGTGAAGAATGCTACAAAAGCACGCAAATAATAGATATCAAAATGGTTAGAAAACTTGATGCTCTGATGGCTTGATGACCTAGCCCTAGATAACCTGACCTCCTAAAAGGCTTAGGTTACAAATATTAAAAAGCGTTATTGATGCTTAAACTGTTTCTAATAGCACTATTTCTAATAACATTGCTTCTAATAGCACTGTCTAAAACGCCAATATTTTCTGTCGTGTCTGTTAGCGATCTACTCGTCCCTAGTATCCAGCGCTCAAAAGGTGAAACCAGCAATAATGGCCACTCTTTATTCTGCTGTACGGATACGGCACTGACCAACACCAAACTCTCTCGCAACCATACGGGCACGCCAAGCGTTTGATATAGTTTCTTGCCCACTTGTGGACGTGATGCCAATGCAGTTTGCACACGCTGCTGACGACCTAATGGTGCAAAGGTAATCTTAAACTTCTCATCACCATCTTGGTCGCTGTCTAATAGCTCTGCTAAGGCATTTGGCATCATTTGCACTTGCCAAATAAAGTTATTATCCCTGCGTAAGGTAACTGATATAGGCTGGGCAGCCGCTGAATCAGCATCAGCATCAGCCACAACAAAATCAGATAAGGGTTGAATCTGTTTGGTAAGCGGTAATGCTAACCACTTGCTCCACTCACTGCTCAAACGGTAAAGCTGCTGACGGTAGCGGCAAATCGTATAGGACTGCTTACGAGCTTGCCAAAAAAGCGCCGTTTGGTGATCAGGATCTTCACGTCGGCTTAGCATAAATACATCATCGACCAGCTGCTTAGCAGGCGGTAACGGTTCATCTTGACCGAGCCAATGATGCAATAGTTGGCGCTGACGATAAATGGGTAATGCTTGTAGCTTGTCTATATTTAGCACACGCTGGGCAGACGATAGCTGTAATGATGCTACCTCTATCTGCTGTAAATCTTCTGCCGCTTGTGCATTGATTATTAATTGGGCATCACGCAATAGCTGTGCGCTACGGGCGATATTGTCAATGACATTAGAATTATAGGTCGCCAATACGGGCATGATGTCAAGGCGTAGCCCACTACGTACATTCTCGCCAGCATCATTGGTTGGGTCATCGATATAAGGGAGCTTTAGGCGCTGAGCATAATTGCTGATGTTGGCGCGTTTGACCGTCAGCCAAGGTCGCCATAATGCCATACGTTGTGCGCCCTGCGTTTGGATACGCCACGGCTGCATACCCGACAGACCATTCACCCCAGCGCCTTGTATCAGCCGCATCAGCACCGTCTCTGCTTGGTCATCGGCATGATGCGCTAAGAGCAATACATCATCTTGATTGAGTTGCGCTCGCATGACATCATAACGAGCTTGCCTTGCAGCTTGCTCATCATGACCATTCACTTGCGCACGTAAAATCCGACACGGTATCTGCTGCACTGCTGCCCAATGAGCGACATGCATCGCCCAAGTGTCACTATCTGCTTGCAAACCATGATTGACATGCAGCAATTGTGGCAAAAATGGTAACTTACCTTGGCGATAGAGCTGCACACACAGCGTAGCCAGTGATAATGAATCACGACCACCACTACACGCCAGCCAAAGCCGTCGACCGTGCAGCTGTTCACCGTATTCAACCATACTGCTCAATAATGCTTGTGCCAGATCGGCATCGACAGGCAAGTCTGCGATTGGCTTAATAGGATGAGAGAGGATTGCACTGCTGGTCATAATCAGCCTTATTTATTTAGCATGCATACATGAATTGACATATAAATGAATCAGCTTATACGTCAGCTACGACATCAGTTACAGCGTCAGTTAGCACCTATATTAACAGCCACAAAAAAACGCGCCATAAAATGACACGTTTTTATTTTAGCATTAAGACTCAGTCTCTAATATGAAAAGCTTTGTGTCCATGAATAGAGGCTTTGTAACAGAGGTGTCATAGCGACCAATTAAGCAGGCAACATCACTTCTGAGTTAAAGGTTTTCAGCTTCTCATAACGCAGCTCACAACGCGCGTGTGCGTCTAAATCTTTAATCTCATCTAACTGCTCAGCAATAAGTGCTTTCAAGGCGATCATGACTGGTTGCGGCTTGATATGTGCGCCTTCACCTTCTTCAATGACGGCATCAATCAGCCCCATCTGATATAAATTAATCGCGTTTAATTTCAAGGCTTCACTAGCGTCTTGTGCTTTTTCAGCCGTTTTCCACAGGATAGAGGCACAGCCTTCCGGAGAGATAACCGAATAAATACTATTTTGTAGCATATTTACTTTGTCACCAACGCCAATAGCCAACGCCCCACCTGAGCCGCCTTCACCGATGATAGTCACGATAATAGGCACTTTTAGGCTAGAGAAAACGGCGATACTTTCGGCAATGGCTTGCGCTTGTCCGCGCTCTTCAGCGCCAATACCCGGATAAGCGCCTTGGGTATCGACAAAGGTCATCACAGGGATATTAAAACGCTCAGCCATTTTGACCAAACGAATCACTTTGCGGTAGCCTTCAGGATTGGCCATGCCAAAGTTATGAGCAATACGCTCACGGGTGCTGCGACCGCGATGTTGACCAATCACCATCACTGGCTGACCATCAAAACGCGCCAGACCACCAAGAATGGCTTTGTCATCGGCAAAGGCACGGTCACCATGCAACTCATCGAATTCGGTAAACAGCTGATTAACATAGTCCATAAATAATGGACGCTTGGCGTGCCGTGCAAGCTGCACACTATCCCAGACAGTGCTCATAGACGCTTCCCTTTAATAATTATACTTAATGTATTTATGTTTAAGAATAATATCGTTATCGATTTTTAGATAATGAAAGTACAGTTGTAAACTCAATAGAAGCTATAGTAGCACATCTTAAATGGCATGACATTACTGACAAAACCGCTTTTGTTACGTTAATCTATAGCATACTCATTACAATAGTAACGGCATCGTGTTGATCGCTCAGTACAAACCAGCGCTATCTAGCCCTCAACCACGCTCAGCGTCACGCCCCATTTAGCAAACTGCTCAATCTCAGTATGCAGATCCGGCAATAAGAAAGCGTAATGCTCGCTGCTATCGGCAACGGTGATTTGCCAGCAATTATCGTCCATGGCTTGTAACTGTAATTCTGGTAATTCATAATCGCTGCGGCTGTGATGCGCCAGTACAGCTAAGCGTAGCAGCAGACAAAGATAAACGAGCTGATTACCACCGATAGTACAGGTCTGCTCTAACATATCAGCCTTGAGCTTACGACGATGATTGAGCATCAGCTGTGCCATGCGCTTTTGATCGACTTGCGAGAATCCTGGAATATCAGAATACTCAAGCAAATACGCGCTGTGCTTATGATAACTACTATGACTGATGGCCAATCCTATCTCATGCAAGAAAGCCGCACGTCTGAGTAAATCACAATCATCATTGGTAAGGGCGAGCTTTTCCTTCACTTGCTCAAATAAATGACGACTGGTTTTCACCACTTGTTTGGCTTGTTTTTTGTCCCCCGAATAACGCTTAATCAGCGCCAGCACACTGCGGTCACGAACATCTTCGCTAGCAAAGCGTCCAAGCATGTCGTACATCACACCTTCACGTAGTGCACCATCTGAGTAAGTAATGGTATCGACACCCAGCACTTTCATAACCGCACGCAGTACCGCAACGCCTGCTGGGAAGACGGCTTTGCGATGTTCCTTAACGCCTTCTAAATCGATGTCATCGACGTTGCCAATTTTAAGCAACAGTTTCTCTAACTTTTTGACACCTTTATAAGTGATGCGCTCTTGCTCATCAGCCCAGCCCTTAGAGACCAGCACATTACGTACCGCTTTAATCGTCCCACTCGAGCCAACCACACTACTCCAGCCCAATTTTTGATAACGACCCTGAATCGCTAACACTTCTTTGCGAGCGGCTGATATCGCATTATTAAAGGCTTCTTTCGTGATTTGACCATCGGCAAAGTACTTCTGGGTAAAGGCGACACAGCCCATCTGCAAACTCTCGGTCAATAGCGGATCGAACTCTTGACCAATGATAAACTCTGTCGAACCACCACCAATATCGATGACCAAACGCTTGTCACTACTGGCATTGGTGTGTGAGACGCCCAAATAAATCAAGCGTGCCTCTTCTCGTCCCGCAATAATCTCAATAGGTTTCGGCAATATTTTATTGGCACGGGCAATAAAGTCATTGGCATTTTTGGCTTGGCGTAAAGCGTTGGTCGCAACCACGCGAATGCGTTCGGGTGGTACCGAATCCAAACGCGCCACAAATCGGCTCAAACAGTCAAGACCTCGCTGTGCAGCTGCCGCACTTAAGATATTATTTTCATCCAAGCCTGCGGCGAGCTGGACTTTTTCAGACATAGAAACGACTTTTCGCACCTCACCATGGTCAAGACGCGCAATGGCCAGATGAAAACTATTGGAACCGATATCAATGGCTGCCATCATTTCATCATCAGCAAGCGGCGGATTTGTAAGGTAGTCAATAGGCATAAGAGGAATCGTTACCGTGTTGGATAAAAGGGAGAGGATATGCGCTAAAAATCAGATGATTGGGTCATATAAACATCGTAGCTGCACCAAATAGAGCCATTTACGCAAAGCGGCTCACGTATTTGACGTAATTTTCGCCATTAAAGCATTTATGCCAAACACTGGCAAGTGACCCAAATGCTAATTAAGCAGCAAGCGCATCATCAACAAAATAACAAATGCGCCATAAACATCCATTGCTTGTGTTAAGGATAGCGTTTTGCTACATTAAAAACGACCAATATTATAATAAATAACAGTCACTTAATGAGCGCCAGCCGCTTTATTAAAACAGAAAGCCCCCTAATATCTATACTCAAGAAACGATTAGCAAGGAAGCTAAACAAATGAATCAAACGACCACACAAAACACTACCAAAAACGCCGATGCTCAAGCGGTCAGCAATGCTAAAAAAAACATGATGACAACCGTCAGCCCAACAAAGCAGAAATTTTATGACTTCTATTTAGCTGAACATCAAAACATGGCTTGTCGCCGCTTACATTTCGCCGGTAGTAGCTTTGGCTTATTGGGACTCGCAAAGTCGGTCAAAACTGCTTCGCCAAAACCATTACTCAAAGGCATCGCTGCTGGATATGCTTGCGCTTGGGTCGGTCATTTTTTCTTTGAAAAAAACAAACCTGCCTCGTTCAAATTTCCTTTAAAAAGCTTTGCTAGCGACTTTCGTATGTACAGTGATGTCCTACGCGGTAGACTCAGCTTAAAAGACCGTAAATTTGATAAAATCGGGCGATAATAACTCGCCACTACCTCAACTAACGTAAAGACTTACGTAATATTTTTCCTACCGCAGTTTTGGGCAATTCATCGATAAACTCGTATGACTGCGGGCGTTTATAACCTGTTAAACGTTCGCTTGCGAAGCTTTGTAACTCTTCTACCGTTAGGCTCAACTCCTTTTTAACCACAAACGCTTTGGGTACCTCGCCGCTGTGCTCATCTGCAATACCAACCACCGCGACTTCAAGTACTTTCGGATGCTCTGTCAATGCCGCTTCCACTTCGTTTGGATAGACGTTAAATCCTGAAACCAGTATCATGTCTTTTTTGCGATCCACCAGCGTCAAAAATCCATGTTCATCAAGCACACCAATATCACCTGATTTAAAGTAGCCATCCTTTGTAAAAGTATCTGCATTGTCTCGTTGCCAGTAACCACGCATGACCTGCGGACCTTTAATACAAACCTCGCCCCGTGTACCTATTGCACAAGCTGCACCCTGTTCATCAATGATTTTAATATCCATCATCGCAAGGGGCAGACCAACGCTACCGTTGAAACGATCTATACCAGGTGGGTTAAAAGAGATAACTGGTGCAGTTTCGGACATGCCGTAACCTTCATTGATAATCATACCAGTGACTTGTTGCCACTGATCAGATACGGCTTTTATAATTGCGGTGCCGCCACCAATAGATAGTGCCAAGCGACTAAAATCAAGGTTGGCAAACTTTAGATGATGCAGCATACCAATAAATAAGGTATTAACCGAAGGAATGACATGCGGACGATGCTGCTCGATGATATTGACTAATCCATCGATATCACGCGGATTGGTGACCAGTATGTCTTCCCAGCCGCCATAAATGCCTAGTAAGCCGCAAACGGTAAATGAGAAGATATGATAGAGCGGCAACGGATTGAGTATTTTGATCTGCTCGCTACGACCCGCTTCAATCGCATGACCAAACATCGCATAACACTGACAAACATTGGCCATAACATTGTAGTGCGTGAGCATCGCGCCTTTTGGCTTTCCGGTCGTGCCACCCGTATATTGTAATAAAGCTAAATCTTCACGCTCGATAGTAACAGGCTGATATTGCTCAGCGTGGTATGCACTCATAATATGGGCAAAGCTTATATTATGCTCTGAGATATCGTTTACAGCATTATCGGCTGTGGTTTGGTTGGTTTGATTGAATTGACGAGTAGTATCGGCTGACGGTTCAAGTTGGGTAAGCAAAGCAATATCGTTATCAGCAGGTGCAGCATTCGGATTGACGGAACAATGTACAACCAATGACAGTTGCGCTTTGACTGCATCATCTAACTGATCGTAAGCAGAGGTCATACCATCGAGGACAATCAGCACACTAGCTTGAGCATCCGTCAGCTGATGCGCCAATTCATAATGGGTATACATCGGATTGACATTCACCAATACCGCGCCTGCTCGCAGACAACCAAGTAACACCACGGCATACTGCAATATATTGGGTAATTGCACAGCGACACGATCGCCTTTGCTGATGCCTTGTGCTTGTAAAAAAGCAGCAAAGCGGCGGCTGGCAATATCCAATTGTGCAAAGGTAAGGACGGCAGACCCCATACTAAAAGCTACAGAATCACTATGCTGATCTATCTTGGGTTGCAACAAATCTAGCAGGTTGTGCTTTCCCTCTAATACATCTAAATTATTTCTTATTCCATATCTCTCATATGAGGCTTGCCATAACGGTGGCGTATTACTGCTAGGCATATCATTAGTGCTTGTAGTCATCAGTTGACGTCCTTGCTCAATTGTCTTGATTCATCTCAGAATAGCATAATTTATTGTTTATTTTGCAATCACCCAAAGAAGGAATTGTCTTAGTCTTGGTTTTTTAATCTATGCAGTCATCGTCAAAAAATCTTTATCTTTTATAGTGAAAATAAAAAAAGGATAAATATTGGGCACAAAAAAACCAGCATGATTTCTCATACTGGTTCTTGTAACTACATACATTTGAAACAGGTCTTAAATAAACAAGGCTCTGAATAAATAAGGTCCTGAATAAACAGTTACGCTTTTGCCATTTCTGCAAAAATCTCGTCAGCGGCTTTAATCGACGCATCAATATCTTCATTGCTGTGTTTAATTGACATAAAGCCTGCTTCATAAGCAGACGGTGCCAGATAAATACCGCGATCGAGCATACCATGGAAGAACGTATTAAACACCGTCATATCGCACTCTGTCACGTCATCAAAGTTTTGCGGTACGTTCGTTGCGTCGTCTTTGACAAAGAACATGCCAAACATACCGCCCAATTTATTGGTGCGCAGATTGATACCATGCTTGTCCGCCGCCGCTTGGATACCATCAATAAGCTGATCTACTTTCGCAGATAATTCGGCGTAAAAACCATCAACGGTTAAGTCTTCAAACATCGCAATACCCGCACGCATTGCCAGCGGGTTACCTGATAACGTACCCGCTTGATAAACGCCGCCAAGTGGTGCAATACAGGACATCACTTCTTTTTTACCACCGAAAGCACCAACCGGTAAACCAGCACCGATGATTTTACCAAAGCAAGTTAAATCAGGGTCAATACCAAAATGCGCTTGCGCGCCGCCAAGCCCAACGCGAAAACCGGTCATCACTTCATCAAAAATCAATACCGCGCCATTGGCGGTACACTCTGCGCGCAAAGTATCATGGAATTCTTGGGTCGGAATGACCATATTCATGTTGCCAGCGATTGGTTCCACAATCACGCAAGCAATCTCACTACCCCATTTTGCAAAGCACTCTTTAATCGCTTGCGGGTCATTATAAGGAATGGTAATCGTATGCTTAGCAAAATCCGCTGGCACGCCTTTTGAGGTCGGCTCGCCAATATCCAGCATCCCTGAGCCCGCTTTTACCAGTAAGCTGTCTGAATGCCCATGATAACAGCCTTCAAACTTGACGATTTTGTCACGCTCAGTAAAGCCGCGCGCCAAACGAATCGCGCTCATGGTCGCTTCTGTACCTGAGCTTGTCATGCGAATCATCTCAACGCTTGGGACGATGTCACAAATCTTATCGGCCACGGTGGTTTCAAACGGCGTTGGCGTACCAAAGCTCAAACCATCATCAGCGGCTTTTTTAACGGCATCAATGACTTTTGGATGCGCATGACCCAAAATCATCGGGCCCCAAGAGCCGACATAATCGATATAAGCATTGTCTTCGGTATCATAGATTTTGCTGCCGCTAGCACGGTGCATAAAGATAGGCGTACCACCAACGCCAGCAAAGGCGCGAACCGGTGAGTTTACACCACCAGGAATATGTTTGCGGGCTTGCGCAAAGAGTTGTTCATTTTTAGTGCTCATAATTATTCTCTACTTATTCTTTTGGTGTTATTTTATTAACGATAACTTAATTAACAATCACTTAATTAACAATCACTTAAGCTTTTTTAACCACTGACGATTTGAGCTTCATCGGTCCAAAACCATCGAGTTTACAGTCGATATCATGACCATCAGATGCATCTGGCAATAGGCGGATACCTTTTGCTTTGGTGCCGACTTTGATGATAGTTGATGAACCTTTGACCTTTAAGTCTTTAATCACGGTGACGGTATCGCCATCTTGCAGCTCATTACCGACCGCATCACGAATGACCGCATCTTGCGCTTCAGCTTGCGCCGCATCGGTTTCAGCCGCGGTCCACTCATGCGCACACATAGGACATACCAGTAACGCACCATCTTCGTACGTATATTCAGCATCGCATTTTGGGCAATTGGGTAAGCTCATAATTTCCTCGTCAGCCGTGATAAATTGGGTGTATTCTAACGCTAACATTGTACCGTAACTCGCCGGCTTTCACCAATCGCTTCGCTTGTAAATGCTGTGCTGTGACTAATTGATAGATTCGCTCATGTCTTGCAGCGGACGTTTTTTATCACACGGTGTTTTGTGGTACTCTGCTTTAACTAAATTTGGTTTGATGACCATGTACTTTTAGATGGTAAAACCTCAATATTTACTTTATCAATTACTTTAACAACTCAGTATTCACCACAATATCTGAGGCTATGGCTACTGATAACGATAGCGACTTATGAATAGGATAATAATAATGACTCAATCAAACGTATCAACCCTCTCATCAACACTGCCACAATTTGTTCAACTAACGATTCAAGGTGAAGATGCAGAAAAATTCTTGCAGGGGCAGCTAACCTCTGATGTCACCAAGCTCGGACTCAGTTATCAAGCAACGGCGCTTAGCAATTTAAAAGGTCGCATTGATTTTGGTTTGTGGATAAAAAAACAAGCCGAAAAGTATTATGATGTGGTTATCAGTGCCGATTGTGCTGAGGCTTTTCAAGCCCATTTAAAAAAGTTCGGTGCCTTTTCAAAGTTTGACACCAGTACGCCCGCGCCCATTTATCCTTGCGTGCTTGATGACGTGCCAACTTTTAGTCATAAAGAGGAACATAATACGCCAGCCGATACCCAAGCGTGGATGCAAGCGAGTCTTGCCACTGGTAACTATTGGATAGTTGCTGCAACCCAAGGTCTGTTTCAGCCACAAGAGCTGCGTCTGCATCAGCGCGGCGGTATGGACTATGACAAAGGCTGCTATCTTGGTCAAGAAGTGATTGCCCGTATTTATTTTAAGGCAGCGCCAAAAGCGTTTTTACATTATGTCAGCGGCGCAGGTGACGTGCCAGCAGCCGGTGACAAGCTAGAAAAAATTCATGTGGTTAATGCGATTACCGATGACACTATTAATGGTAATGGTTTTAAAGCATTGGTCGTTGCCCGTCCAGAGCATTTAGCCGATAGTGAGCTTACGATATTAAACTTACCGCCAGCGCTGCAAGCCGATGTTGCGCGTCAAAAATAGTACGACATGATGAGTGACGCGTAATAAGCAGCACTCTTCAAAACATTTTTACTAAAAAAGCAGCAGAGTAATCTATGACCCATATTGCGGTACTCGGAGCGGGCGTGGTGGGCGTGACCACCGCATGGTATCTTCGCCAAGCAGGCTACGATGTGACCGTCATTGAGCGCGAATCTGCTGCCGGTATGCAGACCTCATTTGCCAATGGTGGGCAGATATCTGTCTCGCACGCAACCCCTTGGGCAAACCCTACGGCTCCAATGAAAGCCCTTAAATGGCTGTTTCGCGAGGATGCGCCGCTGTTGTATCGCTTGCGTGCTGATAAGGCGCAGCTCAAATGGGCGATGCAGTTTTTGCAAGAGTGCCGTGCCGATAGAGCCGATGCCAATCTGGTACAAATGGTACGTTTAGGCTTGTATTCACGAGATGCACTACAACAGTTGCGTGCTGATATCGGTATTGATTACGAGCAGCAAACGCGCGGTATCATGCATTTTTATACCAATCAAGCTGAGTTTAATGCCGCCATTGCGCCAACGGAGCGCATGCAAGCGTTAGGCTGTGAGCGTCATGTCATCGATATCAATAATGCTGTTAACTTAGAGCCTGCGCTTTACCCTATTGCTCATAAGCTAAAAGGTGCGACTTATACCAGCCGTGATGAATCGGGTAATGCCCATTTATTTACCCAGCGCTTAGCCGAGCGCTGCATCGAGGCTGGCGTTAAGTTTTTATACGATACCGAGATTCTGGCGTTAAACACTGACGCCCATTCTGCTCGCCCGCATGTACATAGTATTACCATTCAACCTAAGGGAGAAAACGCGCAAACCTTTAGTGCAGACAGCCATGTACTAGCCCTCGGTAGCTATAGTGTGTCATTACTAAGACCTTTGGGAATACATGCGCCGATATTTCCAGCCAAAGGCTACTCAGCTACTTATCAAATCAACCCTCGCGCCCCGCATCTGGCACCCTTTGTCAGTCTCATTGATGATGAGTTTAAGCTGGTGACATCACGCCTTGGCGACAAATTACGCGTCGCTGGAACGGCAGAATTTAACGGCTACAATTTGGATTTAAATAGCACCCGCTGTGCAGCCATTACCCGCCGTGTGCAGCAGTTGTTTCCCAAAGGTATCATTGCCAATTCTGTGCAATATTGGACAGGGCTACGTCCGATGACACCTTCTAATGTGCCGTTAATTGGGCGCGCGCACAGGGGTCAAGTCCGTCATGGTAGTCATAATATGGATGCTGGTTTTGATAATTTATGGCTCAATACAGGTCATGGTACGCTTGGCTGGACGCATGCTTGCGGTTCTGCCAAGGCGATCAGTTTATTGATACAAGGTGAGACACCGCCAGTCGATTTTGATTTTGTTGGCCTAGTAACGTAAAAATAAGAAACGTAAAAATTAGAAACGTAAAAAAGGCGCTACCACTATAAGTCAGCGCCTTTTTTCTTTATATGGAAGACTTTTATTCTAGAACTATTTTATGCAGCGCTCCCTGATTCAATGTCGGAATTAACATTAGAATCAATGGTCTCCAAATCAACCACTTCTGGCGCGATTGCTTGCAGTTGTACCGGTACGCCATTGACTGCCGCATTGCCACTTAGCTGATCGATTAAGGTATCGTCCGTCAAATCATTAACACTGACGCCAGCATGCGCTTGAGCGATCTTTTGTTTTACTCCTTTCCGTCCGTGACCCCAACCATGGGGAATACTCACCACTTTAGGCATCAGCTCGTCCGTCACTTCTGCCACAATAGTGATGCTACCGACGCGCGAGGTAACTTTTACATTCTGACCATCCTCAATACCGTATTCTTTTGCCGTTTCAGGATGCAACATGAGCGTACAGCGCGGCTTACCTTTTACCAAGCGATAGCTGTTATGTAGCCATGAATTATTGCTGCGTACATGACGACGACCGATCAATAGAATTTGTTTGTCATCATAATCCTGCATCATCTCCTGTACCCGCTCTCAATCTGCTTGATAAAAATCGACATTGAGATGAATTTGCTTGTCTTTGTGTTTTAACGCTTGTGGCAGCATCCTTTTGAGGGCACCTAAATTAATCCCATGCGGACTGTTTTTAAGTTCCTTTAGATTTAGGCCTTTATAAGGACCACGCTTTAGACCTTGATCGAGCATGAATTTTGGCCCCAAAACCTTTATTAATAGGCGTTCAACTTTGGTTGCAAGGGCGGCTTTTTTATCCAAGCGTTTCGCCAGCTCTAAGTAGATTTGCCAGTCATGCTTGGCGCTTCTTTGCTTAGCAAACAATGCCTTTGAATATTTGGCGACGTTATGGACAGCAAAATTGTTAAAGGTGACGTCATAATGATCGCGCTCTAGTGGCGATACCGGCGGCAAAATGATATGCGCATGACGGCTGGTTTCTGTGACAAAGTAGTCAATAGCGACCATAAAGTCTAAGTTGGCAAAAGCTGTATCTAACTTTTCACCATTCGGCGTGCTGAGTACAGGGTTGCCCGCGACAGTCATAAAGCCTTTTAACTGCCCCGCCCCTTCTACCAGCATCTCATCCGCCATTGCCACAACGGGATAATCGCCATTAAAGTCAGGCAAGTTACTCACGCGGCTATGGCGCTTACCTAAATAACCTGGGCCTGAGTTATTGACCACGTCGACCGCAGGATTGGGAAACATCAGACCACCTACTTCATCCAAGCGACCTGTGACAATATTAATCAGCAGGATTAGATATTGACTCAGTAAGCCAAACTCTTGCACCGAAACGCCCATGCGTCCATAACAGACCGAGCTTTCGGCTTCACAAAATTCTTTGACAAGTCGTTTAATCTTAATTGCCGAAATGCCAGTAATATCAGCGACGGACTCGGCGCTATAGTCTTTGGCAAAGTCTGCAATGCGCTCAATCTCTGGCGCGAGCGCCGCCGCTCGATTATTGTTAGCGCGTGCCTTGTCCGCATACCCTTGGAGATAAATTTCATTGAGCATGGCAAGCAAGAGCAAAACATCGGTCGCTGGACGAATAAAATGATGCTCGCTAGCAATGTCGGCAGTTTCGGTGCGGCGTGGATCAATCACCACCACTTTACCATCACGCGCTTTGATATCTTTTAGTTTTTGACGCATATTTGGTGCGGTCATAATACTGCCATTAGACGCCAGCGGATTGCCACCAATGATGAGCATATATTGGGTACGATTGACGTCAGGCACAGGGATGCGCAGCATATGCCCGAACAGATGCATGCTAACAATGTGATGCGGTAACTGGTCGATGGAAGTCGCAGAAAAGCGACTGCGCGTCTTGATACTGGTTAATAGATGCTTAATGGTTAACATGCCGCCCAAATTATGGACATTAGGATTGCCTAAATAAATCCCGAAGGCGTTTTGACCATGTTTTTTCTGTACCGACTGAATACCAGCTGCCACCTTATCTAACGCCTCAGCCCAGCCAATCTCTTTCCAACCGTTAGCGGTTCTCTCAACGGGATGACGCAGGCGATCACTGTCTTCATGCAAGTCCTGCAAAGCAGTCGCTTTTGGACAAATATACCCTTTAGAAAATGGATCATCTTTATCGTCTTTAATCGATAATACTTTTTTTCCATCGTGCTTGATGACAATTCCGCACATCGCTTCGCATAAATTGCAGGTTCTAAAATGTGTTTGTTCATCCTTGTGACTCTTTTCACTAGCCATGGTCGCGCTCCCTGTTATTTTTTACTATAGTCATTCCACTATAAAAGTATTACTGCTTTAACCTCGCTTGACGTATTAAATATACAGCTACACTCGGTTGCCTTGTACTACTTTTCAATTGAATCGACTATATTGCTTTCACTATATAAATTCCGTTTTATGAGGTTAATACATTTGCTCATTTTAACAATCTTAAAAACACTGAGAATTAGCCAAAGTGCAACATTGATAAGCTGGATGACTAGCCATTTACTCTGCGCTTGTCTTTGGCGAAAAAACTGTTAAAAAGTCCATCAAAGTTTTTGCACAACATTTCAATGGCTTGCTGCCGTGAATAACGCTGTTGATGATATCCCAATATCAACTCATGTACTTGGGCGGCAGCGATATCGACACAGAGATGAACGTCAGATTCGTCAAAAGAGCACTCGGCTGACTGCAACCCCGCTATAAATATTTTAGTCCATTCTTCTCTTATCTCTATGATTAGACTTCCCAACCCGTTACGTTCTATGTTTGAATCAAAGCGCAGACTGTCTTCGAGCAAACGCTGAAATAAAGTGATGTTTTGAAAGGCGGCATCAAAAATCAATGTTAGGCATTTCTGACAACGCTCATTGAAATCCTCTTTAGACAGCGTTGGATAGTCTTTAAGCATATCTACCCACGCCATGCGCATTGGCGATAAATAGTTTCCTTTAAGTTGCTCGCCTAACACCTGCTGCAATGCATCTAAACTATCAAAATGATTATAAAAACTTGGCTGAGCAATACCTGCGCCTTTCGCGATTTTATTCATACTCATACCAAAAGCGCCCTCTACGCTATACAGCTGCAAGGCACTTTTTAGTAACGTATGACGCGTTTTCGCCTTTGCCAGCTCGCGCTTAGTTTCCGGTTTTGTAGCACTTAAGCTGTTAAGTACATTCACTATCAACCTGCCCCAACTTAATCTATAAAACAATTGTTATTTCAACTATAAGGCTATAGCCATTTAAACAAGAAGTCTATCACTAAATGCTTAACCTTACTTATTCTTAATAATTCGTTTTAACCCATCCTAAAACAATCATAAAAAAATAGCCGCCACATTTATGATGACAGCTACTTTTTTTATTCCTATATTTACAGCGTGTTACTACGTCATTTTTTATAAATCATCGCCAGACTTGTTAATCCTCTTTACGTATGTCACTGATAAAACACTTCATTCATTACACAAATGGACGCTGCATAACATAGCTGTGCAGATCTCAATAATGGAGCAACACTCTCAACATTGCATATACAGACATGGCGATGGTGAGCACTTATATTAGATATCACCAGTTAGCTGATTCATAAGTACTGATAGCAGCTGAGTAAAATGTCGATTAAAGACAGATGGAATAATTGTCTCAATAACCAACTTTATAATAAAAGAAGGAACATAAAAATGAACGAACATACTCTAAAAGGTGAATGGAACCAAATAAAAGGCTCAGTAAAGCAAAAATGGGCTGATCTTACTGATGATGATTTATTACACGTTGAAGGTAGCCGTGATAAATTGGTCGGAAAAGTTCAAGAACGTTATGGTCATAGCAAAGATGATGCTGAACGTGAAGTAGATGCATGGCGTACTGAACATAAATACTAAGTTATTGTAATTTCAAAAAACAAAAAACCGTATATTGCCTATACGGTTTTTTTATTACTAGGGCGTGTCCCTAATCTGTAAAAGTAAGTATAAAGGCTTTAAAATAAAGAGACTATTTCAAACAGGGCTCTCTAAATTATGGCAAGAACAGTGCTCACCGATAATACATGGG
>NZ_JAFCVA010000025.1:0-17079 GCF_049896785.1 Psychrobacter sp. TWP2-1-2
CTCAATGGTCGCCTTATCTTTCAATACGATCTCAAAATTATCATCAAGTTCTGCGGTGCGCGTGGTGAACAGGATATGAGCATGGAAGTTACGCGGGTCTGCGCCCCGATCAATCTCTTTTTGTGTGGGTTGGTGAATGGCGCAATCGGCAATCGTGCCGTAACGGTCTGCTAAGGTTTGGGCGAATTGGTGCGCCAGCTCTTTTCGGTCTTGCTCGCTTAACTCATACGGTAGATTAACTAGCCATTCGCGAGCCACACGCGCATCTTTTCTTTTCTCGGCAGCCTCCGCTTTATTCCAAAGATCGCCCCGATCAACAGTAGCCTTAGCATCTGCCAATGCTGACGGCAAAATAATATCCGCACTCATCACGCCATGCTTTTTTGAGTAGTCGTGGGTCTTGCCATATCGCTTATCCTCAAGCTCAACACCAGCGCGATAACTCGCACTGGCAACGGCACTTTGCCCACTGCTTCGTGATATTGATTTGGTCGATGCGATAAAAATAGCCATTTTTAAAAGCTCTATCTGTTGGATTTTAGCACTACGTCTTTTCGTAGTGCTGGGGGTGTGGGGGCTTGCCCCTGCCGATGTTTTGATTTTATAAATGTGTTACCGATAGGGATAAACATTTGTAAAGTCGAAAACTCGCACTTAGTCAGTGGGACTTCAAACACTGTAGACAAATTATAGCATGGTGTATTGTTGAAGTTTGTTTTAGTTGTTATAGTTACAAAAGACAGAAACACTAACGACGAGATATTACTATGAGCATTTTAGATAATAGTGAACTAAAAGAGCAGCAACGTATTAATGATTTACAACTAAAGATCAATCGTGAAAAACAGAAGCTGGATAAAAAGCTAACAAGACAAAAAATATTGTTAGGAGCTTTCATGGCGGAGTTATTAGAGACAGATAAAGTACCAGGACTATCTCAATATACTGCTAAAAATTTAGAAGATTTTTTGACTAGGCAGGGTGATAAAGATTTGATGAGCGAACTGATCAACAACTTAGATAAGTCATCAAAACAGATCTATTAAAAAATGTTAACTACCATTTTCTTAGTTCAACATTTAGATATAAGGATAGTAAAAGCTATATGGGGAAGCGAAATAGCTCAACACTTTGTTGTAGTAATTTCTGATTATTTTGAATTTCCATAAACGCTAAACTAGTATTACTTTTCTGGTCGGTCGTCGTTGGTAAAATAAGTAGTAAACTACCTTTTAGGTTGTCATTAGAACGTGTATGCCACATCGCTTCAAACTGTGATCTGGTTAATGTTCTATTTCCCCAGCTTGAGTCTGCTAATACGATATGTGTGTCGTTAATAGATTTGATGACGCTAAAATGATCACTACGCTTATGATTAAGGTAGACAATAGCAGGGATCTTTAGCTTTTTTAATGTGTCGTAGTTAGTAGCGATACCTTTAGCAGTAAAGCCGTATTTTTGACTAACGACAGCTAAGTCTTGAAAAGATGCCATCATGCTCGTCAGATTCATGTCTGTTAAGATTTGCTCTTCAGTGACTGGCTGCTGATAAAAGTGCGTCAAGATAGTGGATAGTGAAGATGCGCCGCATGAATAATCTAAATCTTGCTTGACGACTTGAGCATCGCGCATTTCTTTCCATGTTGTAATAGGTATATCTGTTATAGACTTTGTTGTAGTTTCAAAAAGAACAGGAGCCGCTAGAGTAGAGGTAGAAATGAGTATTGTCAGCATTCCAAATATTACAGAACACCTTAAATTCAACTGTTGAAATATAGTTTTTATGATCCGTCTCCTTATCCAAGTTGAGTTTGTCATAACAACTTTATTGCGTTAATACACCCATCTCATTCATAGTTTGCTGAACTATGGTTTCTACAATTTGATTTTGTTGGTAGGCTAAACGCTCTGATAGTATGCCCATTTTACTAGCTAAAGACTTTCCAGTAGGACTACTATATAGGTCAACCAAGGCATTCAATTCATCAACGCTAAGCACTTGAGCATATAAAGTAGTCAAGCTTGTTTCATAGTCGTAAGCGTTAAGGTTTTCTGATAAACGTATAAAAAACTCATCAGGAGCCATAGGCATATTATTACGCATCAACTCAATCCCGACTTGGTTAGCCTGTTTATATCCTTGCTTTGAGCCGTCTATATTAATTAATTGACGTGCGAGTGCTGTCTTTTCTGAGTTTTGCGCTTGGAGCGTTACAGAGGCTTGACTGACTTGAACAATGGATAATCCTGATAACCCAATCGTAAGAATCAAAAGTAAACGAATAAAAGTAGTTCTAGTTGATATATAGAGCATCTTCTTTCCTACTAAAAGTTAATTTGGGTAATAAATATTAGAAGAAAATTCATACAGTATCCTCTGCACTAAATATCGTTAAAAGAATGTAAGCCACTGTACTTATAACTAAAGATATACCAACTAAAACCAAAACATTATTTAAAATTATAGGATTGCGCCCGAATAAATCCAGTAGAAAGTTCATTAGAAAAAACAGTAGACCTATAGTTACACTAGCCCAAACCTTTATTTTTCTACTTTTACCAGCACTATTCCCTGATATAAAACCAGCAATCATCATACCTATTTCATCTATCATGAGATTCTTTTATATGAAGAGGTAGTAATACTGCATCAATTTTGTCTAAAAATAGCCAACGTAAGAACAATACTAGAAACATGCCTAACCCACCATAAAACATATCTAAACTGTATAGGTAACCAACATATAAAGCTAAGCCAATGGATAAAAGTCCGGATAAAAAAACGTTGGAATCCACATAATGTAAACATTCTGGACACTGATAAGTCTTAGATTTTTTAAAATCTAAAGGTCTTATTACTTTACCATGACAGCCAGGGCATTCTCTTGTAAACATAGCATCACAAATTCTGTTAATTGGTATTTCAAAGATTTGAAATACCAATCAGTTAAAGTCGATTATACTTAAAGTGTGGCTTCTTATCTTTTGTACTTACTACCATCTGCCTCCAGCACCACCATTACGTCGTTGGTTGCTACTCTTACCACTCCATGCCTTGCCAGTTTGGTATGTACCATAAACCAATCCAGCATTGGACATATGGTGTTTAGCTACTTGACTGGTTACAACACGACCTGCCAAATTTAGCGCAACTGGGAACCATGCTCCTTCAGTTGCTTCCATCTCTTGACTAGAGATAGATTTAACTTGTAAGTTTTCACTATCAGCAAACGCATAGCTCATATCTGATGTAGATTGACCAATTAAGCTTACGTTATTTTGCACTTCGTCAGCTGCCATAGCAGAGATACTCAAGCTTAAACCAAGAGCTGATGCAGCAACAATTTTAGTTAAACCCTTCATTACGTATTCCTTTTTAGTAAATTAAGTTTGGTGGGCTGTTGTCTTTTAGTCCACTGGCCAAGACAACGTTTTCAGGATGGTTTGGATTGGTTGCCAGAATTTAAAAACTATTTAATTATTAAGAATTTCTCGTTCTTTATTTTTTCGATATTGCTGTGATATAGGTGGCGGCAGCTTACCAAGCTTAGTAGTCATTCCTAGAGATAGCGTACTTCCTGAATCTCCTGAAACATCAGCACGTAAATTAGCTGTAAGATTACTACGCTCTGTTAACGCATAGGCCATACCGAGGTTTAAGCTGGTTTCAGTACGCCTAGCACGGTCAACCTCTGTATTGGGGAATTTGTCACCTTCTATCATGCGCCAACCGACTCCCGTATTGAGCGTAATGTCTGGATTAACCGCAAATGCTACAGATCCTGATAAAGAAAAAATATTACCTATATCGATTTGATCAGGAAAACCTTCAGGGGGACTTAAAACTTTACGAGTATTGTTATACTGATATGTGCCTGTCAAGCTCAAAGCAATAGGATCATTGACGGTGTACACCGTACTACCTACAAGTGCAGAGCTAGCTGTTTCTTTCTCAAATCCAGAAGTATTATCGTATAAAGATAACTCGGAAAAGACCAAGCTATCAGGCAAAATTTTATGGTTTTTAGTAAGCTGGTATTGAGTCGTTAAGGATACATCTTGAATCCTAGTATCACTCTGTGTTGAGACCTTATCTTCATTCTCTTGGCGTTGCTCAAGCACTAATCCATTAGTTTTTACACCTACTTCCCAGGCTTCGCTAATACCATAACGTAGCCCTACTGTTCCGATAACGCTATCCGTATTAACTATCCCTTCAGTAGGGAGATTAGGAATAGTGACAACATTCCCATTACCTAAATCTATAATATTTGAACCTTGTGACGAAAGACTAGAATTATTTTGGTTAAAATAACTTATGGTTGTATCTAACTTAAATCTGCCCTTATCTGTTGTTAGGCTCTCTATAGTTAATGGTAAGTCTGCATGACATAATGAGCTAAAAGTACAAGCTGCAACTATAGTAATAATAGTCCCAAAATAAGAGTTATGAGACATCTATTCTTCCAAAATTTTGATAATTAAATAAACATTAATTGGATAATAATCTATTTATATTTGATTGCATACTAAAATAAACTTTACACATGAATAAAATTTACTAAGTTACACAATTTCATATTATTATTTGTGTTATACCCCAAGGGAACCAGTTATTTCAGCCCTCAAACCTATTAACAGACCACTTAAAATAGACTGATATAAAGGAACCACTTATAACAGTCTATTTTAAGTAGTTGGTTTTTGTCGTTATCTTGAGAAGTCATAGTCTGCTTCATTCCCATCTAAATATTCGCGTATAGGACGTTTCTTACTGAATTTGGAAGCGTCTTTTTTGATTTCACCAACTATAAAATCACTATATGCTGACCAGTTCTTACCAGCGTCGCCTTTAGCGAGACCGCTATACATACTTATAAACTCTTTATGTCGACTGATACGCCACAGCTGCTTGTCAGACAATCCATCAATCGTGAACATATCACCGTTATCAACATCACGAGGCTTAGCTACTTGCTCAGTCTTAGGTTTTGGCTTTTCATGAACTGTAAAAGTGAAGCCTATAATACTGCGTCCTTTTTTTACATTCTCATATTTTACTTTTAGATCTGATTTTTCATTAATCTCACTGATAGCTAAATCTAATACTCGCTTTTTAAGGTCATTCATTCTTTTATATTCACTGACACCTAGCCCCATTTGTTGTCGAAAGATCTCTAACGCAAAACAAGGTGTCTTCTTAGCAGAGCGCCACTGCGTTAAGAGCTCATAAAGCCGTACTGAGTACACACTATTGAACTGTGTCGTTTGCTCCAATAAATATGAAGTAAAAAACTGCTCCAAACCATCAATACGGCTAATTCCCTTAACAACGGCAAGCGTGAATACTAAATCCATTGCTCCTTCGCCATCATGGTATTGCACCTGCTGTAGCCAACGGCTTTTAATAGGTTTTTTATTATCGTCAAAGTAGGTGAAGCGTCTGTTAAATAAAGTCTCTTCAGCATCCTTCATACGCTGGTAAGCATTCTGTCGTGTGGTATCAAATACCTCTGCATAACGTGTGGCATCAATTCGTAATGGCTTATCAGTACTTAACCCTGTGGCTGTTTCTCTAGCATCTACAATTGCTAACTGGATGATGCGTACTTCAGCCAATGATAAATTTTGTAGTGCTTCATTTATCTTATTGGTCTTAACTACTAGGTTTTTTTTATTGTTCATTGTCATTACTCTAATGAATAAATACTCACCTTATATTAAGTGACAAATAATAACAAGTCACTTTACAGTAGCAAAAGGTCATTTATGTGACATATTTTTTTATGTCACATAATGGTAACTAAACGTCACCTTATAGGTAACTAAACGTCACCTTATAGGTAACTAAACGTCACCTTATAGGTAACTAAACGTCACCTTATCACAGCTACAGCCCTTTGATATCAATCGACTCAGAGCGCTTAAAAGCATTTAAAAGCATTTAAAAGCATTAAAAGCATTTCTGGTTGTGTATAACTAATAAAAGAAAACAAAAAAAAGGATATGTAAGATTAGAAGCCTGGTGACAGATTATTTCTACTCTGACTTGTATTACTAACCTCTATTCCTCTATCAATGACTTTTAAACCTTCATTAATGCTTCTTAAATCAACCTCAGTTAACTTTTCAGCATAATCAGTAGTAAAGCTACTTAAACTGTCCCCAAGCTCTTTAACATGCTTCTGGGCGCTCTCATTGCTATCTAATGTATTTAATCCTTTGTACGCGATCTCATATTGCTTAGCAGTCAATTTGATAGTCTTATTTATATGTTGCTCTGCTAAAGCTCTGCTCTCATCTGTTTTGTCACTGTTATTCGCATATTTGGTTAAAGCAGTTAGATAAGGTTTTACTGTTAAAATCTCTGCGGTTACTCTGCTACTATCGTTTTTACCTAGTTTTGCTTGATATTCTTGTTTTAGCTCAGCCCTCTGTTTGTCTACATGAGCGATAAACCTATCAAAATCTGCTGTGACTGTTTGGTAATGTTCCCTTTCTTGTGAAGGGAAGTTTAACAAGCGAAATTCGTGAGGATTATTCTCTAATACCTCGACAGTATTGATCTTGTCGGTAGCGAGCCTTACATTGTGTCTAAAATCTGAACCTTGGTTTTCATTAATTCCTAATTTTTTCGCAAAGTCATCAAGTACGGTCAGTTGTCTCTTGTCAAAACGTCCTTTTGTATGCCGGTCAAGCAATATATAAGCTAGCGTCTTAGCTGCGTCCTTAACATCATTACTTCTTTGAATATCTCCGAATTTCGATCCGTTAAGCTTGTTATTTGTTTCTCTAATTGCTCGATCAATTCGTCTTTTTCGCTCAAAAAAGGCTCGTTCGTACTTGTTATCGAAAGGGCTTGGGGCTGGTTTTGCTCTTTCTGTAATGCTGTTATGGATTCTTGAAGCTTCTGATTTGCTGTTTGTAGCTCTTTGTTTTGTTTCATCAATTCGCTTTGGTAAGTTTTTGCATCGTTCAGCTGCCCACTCACCAACTGATAAGACTCTCTCATGCTTGTCAGTGATTTCATCAATTCGCTTTGGTAAGTTCTCACATCGTTTAGCTGCCCAATCATTTGCTGATTCTGCGTCTCTAGTTCTAACTGCGTTTTCATCAATGACTCGTTGCGTTCTATCAATGACTGATTCTGTGTATTTGATTTTGTCAGTGATTTCTCCAAGCGTTCGATTAACTCTATCAATTCGGTCACGGTTTTCTCTCTCAAAAATAATTTTGTTAGACGCTTCTAGCACCAAGCTATTACGCTCTGCGATCATGGCGTTAATTTCACCCCTGATCGTCACTGGGGCAATACCGTTAAATACCTCGCCTTTTTCCTTTGCTGCCGTTTTAGCTTTCTCATATGCGTCACGCTCCCGCTTTGTCGCAACGCTGCCCATCTTAAGTTGTGGCTCAATATCTTTGCCTTGATGTGCATAGCTACGGCAATCTATCAAATCGTGCTTATGCTCAGCTAATTTTTCATTGGCAAGCTGCTCCCATAGTTGGCGAACCTCTTTAATCTCAAGACTGACTCGTTCCATGCCAAGCTCACGACGCTTCGTGTCGGACAACTCAATATCGGCTTTGTCAGTCAAGATGATTTCATGATTATTGCCCATTGCTGCCGTACGAGTAGTAAACAGGATATGAGCATGGAAGTTACGAGGGTCAGCACCCCGATCAATCTCTCTTTGAGTTGGTTTGTGAATAGCACAATCGGCGATCGTGCCGTAACGGTTGGCTAGGGTTTGGGCGAACCTATGCGCCAGTGTCTTACGATCTTGCTCACTTAACTCATGCGGTAGATTAACAAGCCATTCTCTAGCCACTCTTGCATCTTTGCGTTTCTCGGCACTCTCTGCTTTGTTCCATAAATCACTACGATCAATAGTAGCGCCGGCAGCAGTTAATGCTGAGGGCAAAATAATATCCGCGCTCATCACACCTGAACGTTTGGAGTAGTCATGCGTCTTACCGTATCGTTTATCTTCTAAAATTTCACCAGAACGATAGCTCGCACTGGCAACGGCACTTTGTCCGCTTCCTCGTGATATTGAATTAGTCGATGCTAGAAAAATAGCCATTTCTGAAAGCTCTATCTGTTAGTTTTTAGCACTACATCTTTTCGTAGTGCTGGGGGTGTGGGGGTTTACCCCTGCCGATGTTTTGATTTCATAAATGTATTGCCGTAGGTAATAAACATTTGTGAAGTCGAAAACTCGCTCTTGTCAGAGGGACGCAAACATTAAACGCTGACTAATATTAATTAATTCCAGCCTGATAATATCTATATTTTGGGGAATTTATTTCTTAACGAACGTCCGTAAGGTAGATTGTATAATTTATATATTCCTTCAGCTTTGCATTTATTAGAAGGGGTGGTAATGAAGCCCTCTTTTTTAGCTTGCTCTATCTCCCAAGGTAATAGTTGCGTCCCTGTACCTTCAATAATATCACCTATCTCATAAATAACTTTAAAGTACATTAAAGTCTTATGATCTTCATCCCAACTTGCTTGTCCATGGGGTAGTAGAGGTAAATTTCTTTGCCTACCATCAAATAGGTAAATACAGCCGTCTTCATACTCAAGCCTTACTTTTGAGCTTATTAAAACATCGACTTTATCTAAATCAGCGAACTTAAACGAATATGAATAGAAAATTTCTTGACCTGATGAACCGTAATTATGAAGTAATGACTTCGACTCTTCTTGAGTTTCCACATCTTTTTTCAACATAGAGGTTGGAGACGACATGCTTTGACAAGAGGTCAATGCTAATGCTAATAATATAATATTAATTCTCATGGTATCCCTTAATTAATTTTTATTTAACATAGAGCTTGCCTAAAGCTATTTTTAAAATTTCATATATTTACATCTAAAAGCCCTTATTTCCAAAAAATAGGGCTTTCAAAGGGTAACCTTCATTAATCTATATTAATTATATTTAAGTTGAACACCCAATTCGGACAAATATTTGAGCTGAGAGAATATTAATACTTGATTATTCCCTGAACTGACAATACCGTAGGGTACTGATCCAAATACAGGACCACCACTATCGCCTTCTTCATTTTTCAACTGGTAGCCAGATCGAGGTTTTACAGCAACAAAGGTAGCCGCACAATCTACAACTAAGTTATTTTGTTGAGCAGGGCAACCTCTTTTTGCATTAGTATCATTTAAAATAGAAACCTGACTGATTGTGCCGCAAGATAAACCTGTAGTAAATCCTTGGTGACATACAAACATTCCTACAGCTGATTGTACTGGAGGGGTAACTGGTTCAACTGAACCTACAGAGTCCGCATAATAACCATTTGATACGAGCGTTCCTGAACTGTCAGGAGTAATAAAAGCCATATCATGCGTAGTAGCATTCCTATTATACGTTGTCATAGTCATATTGGCTCTTTCGTTATCTTTCCCTATATAAACAAACGTAGTACCAATAGGTGAACTAGGCAACCCACAGTGAGCTGCTGTAACAAGGCCAGATTTGCCAGCAGCGTTAATCGCAGGGAATCCAGCGGTACAATTTCCGTAAGATGTACCTCCTGCATTTACGACCTTAGATATTTGTGCTCCGCCTTTCAGAGATAATATATCAATAGGTGAGTCTAAAAATACTAACTCCGTTTCCATACCGCTAATCTTTTTAAGTTGTTGAGTATTTGCTAATTGTTCACGACGATTTAGGTCTGTTTCATAAATATAGATTGTAATTGCGTCTATTTCTGGATTATAACCGATGCTTTGAACCCCTTTAACTGATTGTCTCAGGCGAGCACCTTGATTTTCGATAATATTCTTAATGGACTGAGCGTTTCTTGGAGAGTTAGGAATGACTTCTACTGGTATTTCAATGTTTTGTGCGAATTTTTTGACTTCTTTAACTACTTTTCCTTTTTTCGTTGTTCTTATATAAAGTTTTAGTTCAGCAGAGGTTGAATCAAAATATACACCAGCAATATCGTCACCAAACTCTGCAATTAATTTTTGCTCAATGTCATTATAGTTTGCCATAATATCTAGACGGCGTTTTGACTCTTCTTTACTAACGTTATATACCTTAGAGTACTCATTAACTACGGTACTGCTCCTTTCGTCATTAGTGGCAGCATACGCTAAATTAATTGAAAAACACGCTGTTAATATACTAATGCTAATTTGATAGGGGATATTACTTTTGATCATAGTTAACCGTCCTCATAGATGAATAAAATAGATAAATTATCTACATAAATTCTTTGTATGGTGTAAACTTTTGTTCTATACACCAAGGGAACCAGTGTTTTATCCCCTCAAACCTATTAATAGACCACTTAAAAAAGACTGCTATAAGAGAACTACTTATAACGGTCTATGGGTGTTGGACAGTATTGCTACTTCTTACTAGGGGACTTCAAATAATCTTCTAGCGGTCTTTTTGTGAAATCTTCAGGATAAGTTATTAGATAATCTTTCATCTCTCGCCTAAAATCATCTGTATTCATCTTTGCGTTATGGCTTAAACGGCGGTAGTTATTATAGTCAGCTACAAACTGCTCTGTTCTAACTATCGCATCAATCTTATCGTTTGATAAACTGCCATCTTTGTTCTCTAATCTCGCCAAAGATTTTTTATGAAACTTTAAGGTAAGGCTAACAAAGGACTGTCTCACTTTTCGATAATCAACCGTTATTTTGTATTCAGTATTAGCGTTGATTTCCTCTAACGCTTTATCTATGACACGTTCTCTCAACTGTCCAAACTGCTTATACTTACCTGATACACCCATAATATACTTAAAATCTTCAAGGTCTAAGGTCTTGCTATATTGGTACTGACCGATCCAACAGACAATCAATTCATACAGACGTATAGCATGTGTGCTTGATAACTCGGCTATTTCAATCAATCTGTACTTAGTAAAGTTTGCTTTTAATTGAGTTAAGTACGGCAGTATATCTTCTGCAAAAGTAACTGTTATCAAGTTATTATCAGTATCAAACAATACGCCTGATACAAATCTAGTCCGCAACCTTTTATTTCCATCAAGTTGTATTGTTACTTCCCTGTCGAATAGGCTGTCCGCAGCTGTTTCTAAGTCCCTATATATATTTTGTTTTTTCCCATCATGGTAGAAAACCTCCATTATCTGCTCAACAGTAACTGTAAATTTCGTTTGTTTGGTTATTTGTACAGCGTCTGGTCTACTGTCAATATGACTAATACAAGAGAATAGTAGTTGCTTCTCTTTGGTGCTCATAGCATACGCCGCTAGTACTAAAGCATTAGATTGTGCGACTAAATTATTTTCCATATTTGAACCTGTCAGCAGTAATATTAATAACTGATATGCTAGCTTACCCATTTAAAAAACACAAATAAAAATCACAAAATTTTTTTTGAGTGTTTTCTTTGCTCAATAGGTGTTTTCTTTGCTCAATAGGTGTTTTCTTTGCTCAATAGGTGTTTTCTTTGCTCAATAGGTGTTTTTTACGCTCGTAACTTACTGATTTTAAAAGGGAAAAATAGCTCTTAAACAAGAATAAACAAGAGTAAACAAGAATAAATAAAACCCTAAGAAAACGTTTTATTGAAAATTAGGAAGATTTGGACAGTGAAAAATTGAAATTATTTATCAGAATTTGATAAAAAGAGATTCTATTAGCGACTTACACCACGACTTTGGGTAACAGCTCTATCTTTATTGTAATTAAATGAGCTTACACAGCTCTATATTGCCGTATTTTGGTCTTTAGACAACTTAAAGCTATATTATTCAGCAAAGTACTTAAAGACGCTCTAAGCGCATATTTGAGCTAATAACGAGTTTTACTAATAGTATCTGCTAGGTACTTTTTAGCGACTCCTTAACTTCATTAGATTGGCTATAATCTGAGATATAGGTATCCAAGGCTTTGACATAGATGAATAAAACCATGCCGTTTTGAGTAGTCGTGAGTTTTGCCATAGCGTTTATCTTGTAAATCAACCCCAGCGCGATAGCTCGCAGAAGCAACGGCATTTTGTCCATTGCTTCGTGATATGGATTTGGTCGATGCGATAAAAATAGCCATTTCTATAAGCTCAGATTTTTGGTTTTTAGCACTACGTCTTTTCGTAGTGCTGGGGGGTGTGGGGGTTTACCCCTGCCGATGTTTTGATTTTATAAATGTGTGACCAGTAGGGATAAACATTTGTAAAGTCGAAAACTCGCTCTTGTCAGAGGGACTCAACCATCCGTCAAATAACTATATCATAAACTGTTGTTAGGTATTGGCGAAGTTGCTATAGTTAGGTAAGTAAATAATTTGATAATCTAGGAGAAGGGTATGAGCTTACTTGGTGGTAATGATCTAAAAGAACAGCAGAAGATCAATGAGCTTGAGCTTAAGATAAATAGAGAGAAGCAGAAGTTAGATAAGAAGCTAACACGGCAAAAAATATTACTTGGTGCTTTTTTGGTAGATGCTTTAGAGAATAATTCAGTAGATGGTTTGAAAGAATATACGGCTGACAATCTATTGAATTTCCTGACCAGACAGACGGATAAGGATTTAATGGCAGATTTGGTAAAGGGACTTAAAGCAATTAAGAGTTAAGTAGCCAAAAAAAAGGATAGTCATGTTTAAGTTTCTAGAGCATAAGAAGAATGATACATGGGTTGATAACATATTAGTAATAGTGATACGCCTTGCAATTACAGGGTTTATAGTAATGCTAGGCTTTTTCTTGGCGTTTATTGCTACGATGGGTCCACCTATTGCACCTCATATTTGGAATGGGGGTCTAGATGGCGGTATTAGAATAGGCACTATTGTTATCGGCTTGGGTTCATGTGCTGCTATATTGCTCTGGTTTTTCTGGACTCTATGTTGTGATATCTACCGCTTTATAATTTGTACCAAATAAACTCGGAGACTATTCTAGGTTTTACGTAAGTGGGGGTATAAGCTAGATAATTGTTACAGAGGATATGAGAATAACCAAGCAGGTGCTTTAACTAGTTCGGTACCCTAGTGAGGACTTGAATCTTTGGCTGTAGGCTAATGATACCAATGGTATTAATTATTTAGATGGCCACAGTGTACATGATGGTGTACTTACCATATATATTCTATTCGTGATCGGTGCGCTATACAGGAGTCGAACATACTCTAAAAAAGGACGTCATGGTAAAAAATCATCAAAATACACAAGCTAATTGCAAGGTCATAAAATGAATAAAAGCGAGATAGATACTCTACTGTACAGTATTCCAGACAACGTGGATTATACTGAAATACCAGACGAAATAGATTTAGAAGATGTACCCATAGAGCGTCTTAAGAAATTGATAGCACTACTAGAGGTCGATGATGAATCTCTTTTATTTGATGTCTCCAGATTATTAACATCTTGGGGTGTTAGAGAAGGATTCGATACTCTTAGAAGTCTTTTAATGAATAATCGTTTACAAGGAATGATCCAACATCGCTTGCACGGTTATGATGATACATATAAACATGTACTGGATAGCATTATCAGTTACTGGGCTAGCTTATCAGACTTAGGACAAGGGGCTAAAGCAAGACAAGAGATATTCGAACCCATATCCAAGGTTATTAAAGATTCTAACTTACAATCATTTGAGATTAGTAGAGTATTTTATCTAATCCTTCGTAAAGGATTTTATGAATATATACCTCTATTGAAGGAGCATCTGGAAATTATTATTAAGAAACCTGAAGATAATTATTGGAAAATAAAAGATGCTCTTGATTTGTTTTTAAAGATTGATCCTGAATTTGTAAAAGTTGTTCTTAACAATAATTCAAAAACATTAGCTGATTTTGGGTTAAATGAAAACCTGTGAATATTGATTTAGCTCTTTAATAATCAATGAACACGATGTGTCTTTTTGGCTATACCCCAAGGGAACTAGTTGTTTTGCCCTCTAAACCTATTAACAGACTACCTAAAACAGACCACTATAAGAGAACCACTTATAACAGACTGTTCTAGGTGGTCAGTTTTTCTCGCTATCTTGAGAAGTCATAGTCTGCTTCACTTCCATCTAAATATTCGCGTATAGGACGTTTCTTACTAAATTTGGAAGCGTCTTTTTTGATCTCACCAACTATAAAATCACTATAGGCTGACCAGCTCTTTCCAGCATCGCCCTTAGCAAGACTGCTATATATGCTTATAAACTCTCTATGACGACTGATACGCCACAGCTGCTTGTCAGATAGTCCGTCAATGGTAAACATATCACCGTTATTAGCGTCACGCAGTTTGATTGTTTTATCAGCTTTAGACTTAGACTTTTCATGCACAGTAAACGTAAAACCTATGATTTTGCGACCTTGCTTTACATTCTCATATTTAACTTTAATATTGGTCTTTTCATTAATCTCATTAACAGCTAAATCAAGAACACGTTTTTTGAAATCTCCCATGTTTTTATATTCATTGACACTGATTCCTAGCTGACCTCTCAATATTTCATAATCAAATATATCTGTCTGTCTAGCACTTAACCATTTTACGATCAGCTCATACAAACGCACAGAGTAGATGCTATTGAGCGTTGCGATGAACTCTAGGTCATATTGTGTAAAGTGTGAGCTTAAGCGAGTAATTTCATTAACAACGGCAACAGTAAAAATAACTTCAATACGTCCCTCGCTTTTAACATATCTGACTTGCTGAACCCAGTTTGTCTCAATTTTGCTACCAGTATCATCCAAAAACGTAAAATAACGTGCCCTTAAGCCTTTTCCAGCTTGGGCTAGTATCTTGTAGGCAGTATCAATTTGTACATCAAAAGCTTCAGCGTATCGTTTTGCACTTATAGACAGCGGCTTATTGATCTCTAACCCTTGTTCTGTCTCTCTTGCATCAACAATAGCTAGCTGTATTAGACACATCTCCGTTAAAGATAAACTTTGAAAGGCTGTGACAATTCGGTTTGATTTCACGACTAAGTCTTGCACACCATCTTTTTTCTTTCTCTTTTCGTTCATTAGCTTTCCCTGCATCTAGTTGATAGATTTATATTAATTGACAATTATATCAATAGTCAATTAATAGTCAATTAATATAATGTCTATTAGTGCGGTATAAACGTCCACTTATAACGGTATAAACGTCCACTTATAACGGTATAAACGTCCACTTATAACGGTATAAACGTCTACTTATGAGGGTCACATCCATTTACCAGTAAGGTCTGTAGCGGACTTAAAAGCTATTAAAAGCATTAAAAACATTAAAAGCCTTTTTGGTTGTTGATAACTGATTAAAAATCAAAAGCAATTAAGGCATAGTTAGATTAGTATAGAAACATCCTTAAAAAGGATTAGTATCTGAGTTTGATCGGTTTTGAGTACTACTACCAAATGGATTGCTACCATTGTTAATAGCTGGTTGCTGACTACGACGTGGTGTTGCAGCTGGTGTTACTTTTGGCATCGGTCGTCCACCAACAATACGGCAATACTTAATATTTCTTCTGCTATCACTGTCATCACAGTTGTTGGTATCAACGAGCATATATGCTTCACCATTTACAAATTTGGTGTTTGCATGAGTCAATGCATTGTCATAACGCATTTTCATCGTTTGTAGATCGTTCTGGCTTTGAGCTTTGATCTGCTCCAGTTGCTGTATTTCAGCTTGTAGGGTTCTAACATCATCATCATTAGGCTTTACAACTAAATACACGAGCAAAAGCATCACAGCACAAATTATAGTGATCGGTATAGCAATAATAGCAATACGCCAACCTATTTTCTTTAAATCCTCATTAAGTTTAGTGCTTGCTAGTTTTGCCTGTGTTCCGGCCGTCGCCATATCTTCTGTTGCAAGTGACATTTTTACTTTTACTTGCTCTGATAACTCGTTAAATTCCGCGTTTTCAAATTTTGACGCGATCTCATGTTCAATATGTCCAATGAGCGCATGGTCTATATTCCGACTTGTCGCATGATGTACGGCAGTTCCACATATATTTTCAAGCGTCTTTAAGTTTTCGCTTGAATAGAAATGTTTAGCCGTTTTCACAGCACGATCTAGCACTGGCTGAACTTCTTGCACATAAGCGACTAGTTCACGAATGGTTTCCAGCAGTTTCTCATTTTCGTCTGATTGCCCTTTGTTTTCTTGTGCTTGCTGCTCGGCGGTTTCAAGTAGCGCTAGTAGTCGTTCTTCAAACTCATTCATAATTACATCCTAAATCGTGGACTAGGTGACGGTGGATCAGGGTCAGGCGTTGATTGTCTAGACTCTGATGCTATGGTGGTACTTTTTTTGGCTTCCTGTGCTGCGTCATGTTTGGCTCTTAGTCGTTCAAGCGTTGATTGTGAGGCAGATATACTAGAGCGATGCTCTTGTGGTGCTGATTCGTCTTTTAAAGCGTTCTGTGCGTCACGTTTGGCTCTTAGCCGTTCAAGCATTGATTGCGAAGCAGATCTACTAGAGTGGCACTCTTTTGGCGCTGATTCGTCTTGTGGAGCATCCTGTGTGTCACGATTAGGCTTAGATTTGGGTTTAGGTGGATCAAACGGCGTGGGTGTGGCTTTGCCTTCTAAAATAACTTGGTCAGCAGGGTCATTGATACGTTGGTTTTCTGCTATAGCTGCATTCCTTACAAGCTCGTTACGCTCTGCAATCATGGCGTTAATCTCACCTCTGATAGTAGCGGGCGTCTCGTCTATCTCGTAAACCTCGCCTTGTTTCTCTGCTTGCGCCGCTTTCTTTAGCTCATCCTCATATTTATCACGTTCTAGCTTGGTTGCAACGCTACCCATCTTGATTTGTGGCTCAATGTTTTTGCCCTGCGCGGCATAGCTGCGGCTATCGACTAGTTTATGGTCATGCTCGGCTAGCTTATCGTTTGCCGTCTGCTCCCAAATTTTTCGAACCTCTTTGATTTCCTCGCTGACGCGCTCTAGTCCAAGCGAACGCCGCTTATTATCTGATAGCTCAATGGTCGCCTTATCTTTCAATACGATCTCAAAATTATCATCAAGTTCTGCGGTGCGCGTGGTGAACAGGATATGAGCATGGAAGTTACGCGGGTCTGCGCCCCGATCAATCTCTT
>NZ_JAFCVA010000026.1:0-14311 GCF_049896785.1 Psychrobacter sp. TWP2-1-2
GCTGAACGTATGAAGCTGCACCTAGCGATGCGCTTGATACAACGTCATGGTGAGGCGATGGCTATCAGATGGGAGCAAGGAGAAACCGCGGCTGACGCCCCTGATAAATTTGATCAGCGTCAAGTGGCGCAACTTAGCGAGTTTGCACAGCGCCATGGTATTGAGGACCACGATAAAGCCGTGGAATTTACCGCGCACTTACGCCAAGTGGCCAAACGTTTTGATTACACGCTGGTTGAAAACAACAAAGCCATTATCAAGCTGTTGCGTGATCCTAACGCTGAACGTGAGCAGTATCTAGCGCTTACCAAACATTTTACAGATTTCAGAGACAGTATCGATCAAAAACGAGCGGAATTTAATAGCAGTATCATCGACAAGTTAGGTGGTAGCGCAGGAGAGGTTGGCAGAATGACTCGGGACATCATCTCATCGTCTAGCTACATAGAAGGGTTAAACCATTACATCAATAATGATAGTCATTCAGTTGAGGCAAGAGACGTTGCCAAAGAATATTTAGCAGATACCTTGGATAAAACCTGTCAGCAATTCAAACTTGCGTTGCGTGATGTTAACTCTTTACCACCAACCCAGCGTAAAACCTACTCAGAGGCCCTTAAAGCTACTTTAAAGACGTTTACTGAGCAATATGGCAAAGAGCTGTCTGAAAGCCAACACAAAGCCTTACAGGGTGGTTTAGAGTCCTATCATCATCAAGTGAGTAGAACTAATACACCTAGCCGAGGATTTAGTCCTTAATCTAATCCTTAAAAAAACGATTACTGAGGGATAAATTGCTTAGCCAAGCTATGTTGTTTAAGTGATGATTTTTCATTTATCCACAAAAAATTTTATCACCCGTTTCTTTAAAGGTTTTTATTTGATCCTGTTTACTCCTGTTTACTCCTGTTTAAGAGCCTTTTTTCTTCTTTATAATCAATAGCTTACAAATAGAAAAAAGAGTAAATGAGCCAAAAAAAGAGTAAATGAGCCAAAAAAAGAGTAAATGAGCCAAAAAAAGAGTAAATGAGCCAAAAAAAGAGTTATTTAAAGATAGCTATTTATTTTACTATTTTTATGGTAGTTTATCTCATATGGAATTACAATAAACGTAGAAATAGTGAAATATAAAATGGAAAATAATTTAGTCGTACAGTCAAATGATTTAGTTCTTGCTACTTATACGATGACAACAAAAGAAAAAGAGCTTTTATTAACTTGTATTAGTCAAATTGATAGCCGACCTGATGCGCCAAATATCAGTAAACAAACCAAATTTACTATTACTGCTGATGAGATAAAAAGGCTTTTTTATCGTGATAGCAACGCAAAAAATATCTATCGTGATATTGAGCAAGCTAGTAACCGCTTGTTTGAAAGGGAAGTGATCATCGCACTGCCAGACAATGAAGTACTGCGTACACGCTTTGTTAGTAGTCTTTTATTTAGCCCAAATACAGGGAAAATTACGCTAACTTTTGCAGAAGATATATTGCCGTATTTGACACAATTGAAAGCAAATTTTACTAAATATAAGTTGTTAGAGATCAGTGAGCTATCAAGCATACACTCAATACGCTTATATGAATTAATAGTGTGTTGGATTGGACAGTATCAATACAGTAAGGCATATGAGCTTGAAGATTTTAAATATGTCATGGGTATACAAGGTAAATACAAGCAATTTAGTGAACTTCGGAAATATGTGATTGATAAAGCATTAGAGGAGATTAACGAAAGTACAAATTATAAAGTTAGTGTGGAATATAAAAAAAAGAGTAGAGGCAAAGGCTACGAAGGTCTAACGCTCAAATTCCATCGGAAAACACTTGATAAATTAACCAATGAAGATGGCACCCTGTCACAAGCTACCATACAGTCTATTGTTGATAACGTGCAGTTTATGAATGACTATAACAACCATCCAAGCCTAAGTTATGACGGCAAAATGCAGACTGACGCATTTAAGCGCGAAATGATTAATATCATACAGCGAGAGCCTGAAAGCTTTAACAAGCCCAATAAGGCTTTAGAGAGCTATCTACCAAAGATTAAACACTAATTTTTTTCTAACACCCGTTATAGTCAAAAGAACCACCGTTTTTTCTTCTTAGCCGTCGCGACGACTGAATCGTCTTTTTTTTCTTGCTCTGGTTCAAATGGCGGCTCATCGCTCATTTCAGCTTGCTTAAACTCTAACAGTCTCACTTGTGCGAAATCTTGGATACTGGCGTTGGCTTTATCCAGTGTTTTGTTCAATTGTCCTATCTGCTGCTGATAATTTTCTATTAACTTCTTTTGATCACTCACTTGTTGGCTGAGATGTTCATTCTTGAGCTTTTCAAGCGCTAATAGGTGTTCAATGTCCGTATTGTACTGAACACTTTGACTGTTCAGAGGTGTACTTTGAACAGTGTCCACTGAACGTTCAGTACGTTTTTTAGAAATTGGCTCACCAAACACGCGCAACATTTCTGAAACGTCTATTTTCTTATCTGCTGTTCTGGAAAGCTCACCGTCATTGACTTTCTGATAGATCGTCGTTCTTGATACACCCCATTCTTTTGCTGCTTTTGTCACGGATATGTTCATTGTTCACCTAGTGTTCAAGTACGTTTTTAAAGACTGTACAGTACAACTGTCCAGAACGTTCAGTGAACAACTATGGCACTAACCCGTCTATCAGGCAAATTATAAATAAACTGCTGTGTAAATCAGACGTTTAGTTATATAGCACTCACTTTATTGAACAAATATAGGGTATTATTAATGCTTGAAAGCAGTGTTTTGGGTATTAAAGAAAGAAGGTTCTATGAAAAAAGTTATTCTAAGTATGGCGTTATCTCTCTTTGGCTTATCTGCTCAGGCAGCAGTTATTGTCACTGATAGAAACTAAAAGGACTGAGTCCTGTGCAGTACAGGACTCAGTCCTTGGGGTAAACTAAACCGTCCAATATTTGGGGGTCAGTTCAGATGGGCTCCTTTTTTCATTCTATTAGAGCATCTCAGGTTAGACTCTCTTATTTAGTAACATTCGTATTGCTAAGCTTAGCGCTAATCTCACGAAGTAACTGCACTTCTTCTGAAGGTTTTTCTGTCACTTCTTCCTTTACTTCATCTGCACGACGTAATCTATTGACCATCTTCACCATCATGAAAATGATGAATGCTAAAATCAGGAAGTTAATAAGTACCGTAATAAAGCTACCATAAGCTAATACAGGAACACCTGCTTCTTTCAAGGCGTCATAGGTCATAGCAATACCTTCAGGCACATCGCCTAATATCACAAACATATTCTTGAAGTTGATTTCACCGCCAGCAATAAAGGCGACGATTGGCATCATGATGTCCTCGACTAACGATGTTGTGATGGTTCCAAATGCACCACCTATAATGACACCGACAGCTAAGTCCATTACATTACCTTTTAAAGCAAACTCTTTAAACTCAGATACCATACTCATAATTTCTCTCCTAAAAATTTTTGTCTGTAAGTAGATCGGCGTGTAAATATACGATTGAAAACTGGATACATTGATAATGATCGAACAGCACAGTATTTTAATAAATTCTGTTTGGTTATATATAAAACACAACACAAAAAAAGCTAGATAGAACGAGATATTTTCTACTCATCCTATCTAGCTAGATATAACACTTAATGCTAATACAGAAGATAATAATTAAGGTGTATTGAACATTCACAATTTGAACCAAAGATAAACGCGAGCCACTGTATTCTCATAGCTCTAATTTAACTTATCAAATCTTGTAGCAACAACTGTTCTATAGTTTTTATTTTAGCAGAATTCTATGCAATTATGGTCGTTTCTTCTCTCTAGAGCCTATTTAAGCGTCTTCTAAGCCTTAACTAGCGTAATCAGATATAACTGTTTCAGATGGTCTAACAAGACTATAAGACTTATAAGATTTACGAAGCAGCAGCAGAACAAAAAATAAAGAAGATTAAAGATGAGTTTGGAAGATAGGTATACCTATCGACCCCACCTAAGGTATATCAACCACCTTATGATTAAATGAGTCAATAGAATCAGACCTGTCGTAACTGGTAAAAAAAGAGAGCTTTGAACTACTGCTTGTGCCGCAATCAATTCGACCTCTTTCATATTAACTGCATACCAATTAATCGGATAAAAAATCTCACTAATCAGAAAAACTATCGCAAAAGGTAAGGCAAATAGTAAGCCATAGATAGCCGTATATTGATAAGACGACGGAGATAATTTATCAATGACACAATACACTATCGAGACTAAGGCTTGATACAGCGCTGTAAAGATTAGTGCCAATTGCCACCACCCTTTAACGTCAACGTTACTAGCGATTGTCACTTCATAAATTAAATACACAATATAAATAATCATATACGGTGTAAAAATCATCATAAATTTTTTAAGTGGCATGGATTAATCCAAGTTATGTAGTGACTTTTTAGTTTAACCTTTTCCGCACAGATCATGAATATAGTAAGTACACCATGAAGTACATTGTGACTATTTCAGCGAGTTAAAACGTTGATGCCATTAGCTCACAGCTTAGCGTTCAAGTCCTCACTCGGGAGCCGTATCTTCAGTATCTTATGAATATCTTTATTGACAATGATTATCACTAACATTACTATTCAATACCTTAAATAAACATACGTTTATTTATATAAAATAAAGTAGTATTTTTGCTGAATTATAAGGGTTTCATGAAATATTATCTAAAAAGAGCATTGTCCGTAATCTTACTTCTAATGCTCTTTATGGGGATCGTTTATTTAGACTATAAGTTGACGGGGAAAATATTACTTGATTCATTTTATGCTATAGGACTTATGGGATTTGTTATCTGTCTAGGTATAGAGTTATTTACAGGTCGTAACAATTCGCGAAAATCATAGAATGGCATTAGTATTTTTTATATTAAATATATAGGATTTTTGATGCAGAAATTTATCCTAGATTACCCAAAAGGAAGTTACCGCAAGCTTTTTATTGTGGCTTTAATCCTAAGTTTTGGTTTTTTCATACACTCTTTGATAGATAGGGATATACAGAACATTTTAATATGGCTAGGAGTATTTTTAGCAGCTTTGAAGCAAGTTGTCATACCTATAGATCTAGATCAAAAAATATCTTTATCGAAAAAAAGGCACTATATAAGTGATGATGATTTTATAAGTCATTACAACAGTAGTTCTATTATTCATAATGACAATAAGGGTAAAAATTGGCATAAATGGATAATTTTGGGTAATGATATTTCGTCCCTTTTGTTTATTGCTGTAATACTGTATAGCCTATTTGGTTAACTGAATCGTGCTTAGTAAGCCATAAAAAAACTATTAGAGAGTACTAATATGATGAAAGAATTAATACCTACCGCTTATTTCTTAGGTATATTACTTATTTTAAATATTTTCAGTTTTTTATTTTATAAATATACCAATTTAGTCAAACCTAAATATCTGTATTGGTATTTCTTTGTAGTCTCTATGGTCATCTCAACCATCATACGCCAATTATGGTTTTAGCTATCACCAGTTAATGACTGGCGATAGCTAAAACTGGACACTCCGAGTAGTCTGTTTAAACGTGCTCAGCTTCTAACTTGGTTACTATATCCCTAAAAACTTCCTCAAAATGCTCGTTGTCAGTACATCGTTTGAATGCGTTACCATTCCAAAACCCTAAATGAAATATGATTGTAAGTCGCTTTTTATCCGCAATTATCCGTCTTATTTCCGATAAGTTAATAATTTCATCGTCTACAACTATAAAACTTGGCATCTAAATCTCTTTCTGTGGTTTTTATTAATAATAGGTAGCTATAAACCTTACGTGCTCTATTTGGTTTCAATATCAGAGTCGGGCAGGGGTGTACGAATAATAAGGCGATAGATATCAAAACATAGAGTCCAGAAAAACCAAAGCAATATAGCAGCACATGAACCCAAGCCGATAACACCAGTGCTTATTCTAATACCAGCATCCAGACCCCCATTCCAAATATGAGGTGCAATAGGTGGACCCATCGTTGCAACAAACGCCAAAAAAAAACCTAACATTACTATGAATCCTGTAATTGTAAGGCGTATCACTATTACCAATACATTATCAACCCACGTATCATTCTTCTTATGCTCTAGAAACTTAAACATGACCATCCTTTTTTTGGCTACTTAACTTTCTATATATTACATTAAGCTAAAGGCGCTAGGTGTGAGTGTGGATCGAGAAACGCTTTGGAATACTGAGCTATGCTGAGGAAACCGTATAAATAAACTTAGTAAACTAACGACTCGATGAGGAGTTTGCCATGACTAAGAAAAAGCAAAGCTATAGTACGGAAGTTAAAGTGTAGGTCAATCCTGGGGCGGTCTAGCTCTCTTTTATCACCCGATAAACGGTAGCTACCCCAACGCCAACCGCCTTAGCAATTTCCTCTTTTGTCATATTATTTTGACTGGCCAATTCTCTAATACGATTGTGTTTCGTTGTATTAGGCTTCTTACCAGTAGGTTTATAGCCACTATTCGCCAATCCCTGCTTGATACGCTCTCTACGCTTGTCGTTATCAAGCTTTGCCATCGTTGCTAACAAGTCGATCAGCATATGGTTAATCACTGTTAGGATCTCACCTGTCATGCCCTTACTTACCGTATGCGTGGTTGGTAGATCAGCTACCACCAATCGTAAGCCTTTATCTTTGATACGCTGCTTTAAGATCGCAAAATCATCTTGAGATAGCCGGCTTAATCTATCCACGCTTTCAACCAGCAGAATATCGCCTTCTTCAGCATCATTGAGTAACAGAGTGAGTGCTGGTCTATCAAGCTTCGTACCACTGAAATGCTCAACGTACTCAACATGGTTATCATCATAGCTTTGGCTAAAGCTAATCAAGTCAGATAGGGCTCTCTTAGCGTCTTGATCTTTAGTGCTGGCTCTCACATAAATACGAACGGTCATAACGCCACCTCTATTACTTAGACTCAATAATTAATGTCTATTGATAATAGCAAGATATTACTATCATTTAATAATAGAAACAAGTCTAATGATAGACAAATTATCGTTTAGAGGATTTATGTTTTAGGTATAGGTTAACGATAGGAAAAAAGCACAGCAACCAGTCCTATAATTCTAAAGTCTGTTATAGATGGTTCCATATTAACAGTCTATTTTGAGTAGTCTGTTAATATGTTTGAAGGGTAAAATAACTGGTTTCCTTGGGGTATACCCAATCGAACCATTTGACTATGTTGATTAATCGTTAGGCTTGAGCCTAAACAGTCGCTAATGATTTCGGTGTATTTATAAATATACTGTGATTGCTGTAACAATATGATCTGGATATTCAGCAGAATAAGGTAATAGATAATTTGTAGTAACATACACTCCTTCTAGTATATCTTCTGATTCCAACGGATTTGGCTTTAGGTAATGAGTATCTCCATGGCCATAGTAAAAATCAAATCCAAGTTCGTATTTCAGTAGATCAAGCCTATCCCCTATTTTAAATTTTTTTAACAAATACCCTGAATATTTGCTCATTACATGTATGCCAGTTAATATGGACTCATCTCCACTGAACTCTAAAACTATATTATTATCCCAGTAGCAATAAATCTCATTTATATGTATACCACCTATAGTCATCTCATCTCTATGGAAAAAAAACCATAAATTATGAGTTGATAGCACATCACATTCTTCCTTCGTAGGTTTATAAATATGTTCTGTGCTTTTTTTAAAGTAGTCAAAACTTATCCCTAACTTTATACCAGCAGCCTGAATACCTGGAACAATATCTGCGTCCATTACTGGTTCTATCTTTATCATTGAATTGCCCATTGACTGTTTTGATCTCTGCTAACGATTTCGTAGTTATTAATATACATACAATACTAGCAGTTCGATGCCTGTATAGCGCACCGATCACAGATAGAATATGTATGTTAGGTACACTACGAAGTACACTGTGACTATTTCCGTAAGTTGAAACCTTGATAACATTAGCCTATAGCCGAAGATTCAAGTCCTCACTAGGGTACCGAACCAAGAAAAGAGCTTGAGTGGCTCGCTATAAGTAGGCTTAATTAAAAAATACTGTTACGTAAATTCATCACTACATGAATTGAATCTTAAATAGGATCGTACTGTAATAGTCTTGATTGTTCTAATGCTAATATGGAGGGCGTTGTGACTGATAGCTGTGCTAAGTTGTTGGCAGATAAGCAATTGACTATAGTCTTCATTGAAAGCGCGACCGCGGGCTATCTAGCACATCGCTTTTCTATGAGTCCTTATTCAGGCGATATATTAATGGGCGGCTTGGTATGCTATGACGTTGCGATAAAAAAGAACGTGTTAAATATATCGAGCCAATTAATTGCTGAGTGTACACCTGAATCCTTAGAAGTCACCCAAGAACTGGTTAATAAGTCTAAGACCATGTTTGAAGCCGACTTATATGTGGCTTGTACAGGACTATTAACGTCTGGAGGCTCTGAAACTAAGGATAAGCCTGTCGGTACGTTTTTTTATTGCATTGGTTATAAAGATGAGCTGTATGATTTTCGCAGTATCTGTCAAGGCGCCCCTGAGCAAAAGCTACGCAGCATCAATAGTCTTATTTGTAAGAGTATTATAGAGGTTGTAAATCGCCATACTGACTAATTTAAAATCTTATTATTTAGGGCTTTAGCCCATCCTCTATGTTTTTTGTTGCTAGAAACTATAATAAGGATATTAAAATGAAAACATCAGTACCTATTAAATCGCTTCAAAATAAACTATGGATAGTATTTTTGGTGAGTTTCTTTGGTCTCAGCGCTTGCAGCAGTGAGACAGAAGAGCCGGCTCCTAATACAGAATCTAGCGAAATGACACCTGTGCAAACAGCGACCGAGGCTGACGATCAAACCCCTGCTCCTACAGAGGAGGTAGAAGGTGCAGGTGGTACAGCATACTATTCTAGTAATGGGAGTGTAGAAAATGACCAAAAGACGGATGATACGGTTACTGTTAATGAAAATAACTCGAACTTAGATCAAACACCGGCAGATGGATTGCAGTAAGTATGAGAAAGCGCGCAATCCATTAAGTATTAATATAAATAGCTCACCGCCATGTGTTCAAGTTTAACTAAGAAACCGTACTTATTAAGCGTCTCATCTTTACTTACATCATTAGCAGAATTGACTAAAAAAGCCCGTGACCATAATCACGGGCTTTTTACATTTTTAGGGTCTAATTATTAAACACTCAATCATCAATAGTTGTTTTGTGTACGCCACTCATCTACATCACGTTCAGCGTCTTCTTTTGAATGACCATAACGCTCTTGGACACGTCCAACCAGTTTGTCACGGTCACCTTCGATATGAGTGAGATCATCATCTGTTAAATCTCCCCATTTTTGTTTTACTGAACCTTTGAGTTGGTTCCATTCGCCTTTTAGGGTTTGATTGTTCATATCGTTATCATCCATTTTTTGATTGTTTTTGTACTGCTCATCCATACTTTGTTCGTTCAAATCTTGATTGTTCATCATGGCTTTCCTTTTCTATTTATGCGTTTTTAAGTCAACGCATCTATATCAAGAACAAGCTCATCCATCTTTTATTTTTTTTATTGATGGATAGGCTATCAGCAATTATTAAGCTGACATATCTAATATAGAGATACACATTTGGACTGTCTGTACAACGAATGTTTAAAATATTGCTGAGCTATTATTAAGTCTACCAATTTGTTATGACGGTATAAGTTATGATTCGGACCAGACTGTTAGTCATAATAAAAGTTTTCAATTGAAAAAGACTATAAAATTGGCTCTAGTGTCAGAGCTGGGAGACGCTCTTACTAAACCACCCCAAGTTTCCTGAGACTTAACATTCTGAGAGGGTATAAAAAAGCCCTTTCGTTAAATCGTATAATGGGCGTTATGGTGAATGACGTTGGATAGAAATATTGGGTTTCATTGATTCCCTATACAGACATCGAACTGTAGGTTATAACCCTAATTTTTGAGGAGGTATTTAGATTTCAGATATCTATTTTTGATAAAGTCTTCGATACTCAGCACAGGCAAACGGATATCCATTGCTGCAAGACTTTTGATACCATTCTAGCGCTTTGTTTTTATCCTGCTGTATATTGATACCCTTCTCATAGAATACTGCCAGCCCTGATTGAGCCATTGGAAGATCCTGCAAAGCTGCCTTGCGCGTCCACTCAAAAGCCTTCGTATCACTTTGGGTTGTACCTTTACCTTTAAGGTACATATCTCCAATTTTTGATTGGTATAAGTCAATACCGTCATTGGCTAAGTTTTGATATAACTCAAACGCTTTAGCATCGTTTTGATCTACGCCTTGACCCTTCTCATACATCAATGCCAGCATCCCCTGCATTTCTTTATGTCCATGGTTAGCTGCTTGTTGTAACCAATAAAATGCTTTTGAATAATCTTGAGGAACGCCTCTACCATAGTAGTATATAAGCCCTAATTCCGCTTGGCTTGAAGCATCTCCTAGATTAGCTTGTAATGTGAGATTTTCAAAATCCTTCTCAACATCAGATTTTACGGTTGGAACATTGTTTTGAGTGCTCTCCCTCTGAGTATCAATAACTTTAGTACACCCTGTCAGCATAATACACGTCAGCAAAAATACTGCTAGTCTCTTTTTCATGACTGCTTGTCCTTTTAGTTAATCAAGGTAACACTAACCTTTTTTAACTGACCTTGAGTGTGGAAATATCGTAACTATTACTAATACAATGCCAGCTACAACTAAAATTAATGGACTCAATTGCAGAATATGAACTGAACCAAATATAAGAAAATACATACAAACTGCTATAACCTGAAAATCGTAAGTATGGTCTTTAAAGAATTTAAATATAATAATTAAAAGAAGCGCTATACCTACTATAAGGAAGAAAGTTCCATCAAGAAACATGTCTTTCATAAAAAAATAATAGATCACAGCAAATATGATATAAATGCCTAAACCAATTTTTCTATGAATTGAGTTTTTCTGTGTGGACTTAGTATTTTCTAATTCATCTCTCATAAAGCTATTAACCCCTATCACCTAACATAAAAATATAAATTAACAATTTTTACTATTGTTGGAACACGTTAGATCCTTATATAGGAAACCAAACCAGTAAGAGGGCCTGAGTGGTCCCTTATAGGTATAGTTGATAACCGTTATTTTTTATGGAGGCTTGTAATGACCACCGTTGTATATCTTCTTGAACATACAGTTAAAGGCTTAGAGGATAGTACTAAAATGCTAGGTATCTACAGTAAGAGAGAAGAAGCAGAAAATGCGATAAATTTTCTTAGTAATAAACCAGGTTTCAGGGACTCATTAGACGATTTTTTAATCGATGAGTATGAGATTGATAAAATCTGTTGGTCTAGTGGTTTCGGCTAATGGCCCTGATATAAGCTATCCTACTGTAACTATGAGAATACAGTAGGATTTAAATGGACTGCTTTATCGCACCGTATATTCTTCTAATTTAGAATATTACGGTCATACCGATAGCAGTGATAGTTGATATAAGAAAAGAACCAACTACTAACCATTGTGGGACATTCTTGTCTCTTTTGAAAAAAACATATTTAACGATGGAGACAACTAAAAAAATCAAAATCGCAGGTAATACAACTCCATCCCTAGTTATTATCTTATCGAAAACTAACATCAAAGCTACGAATAAAATAATATAAGCAAAGGCTACGGAGGATGCTAAACCTAGAGGATCTAATACATCTGTCTTTTTACCCATGTTAAAACACCTATCCTTAAATATGGTTGTACTGTGAGATAGTAGCGTCATAGGACACCGATCACAGATAGAATATTTATGGTAAGTACACCATGAAGTGCACTGTGGCTATTTAGCGTTCAAGTCCTCACTAGGGAACCATACTCAGTATGTAAAGCATTGATAGATAACTGAATGTTGTTTGATGGGCTCGATAAGTGTACTTGGCGTGAGTAATTCGATGGTTTTTGGCACCACATAACACTTAGTGTATATTGATTGAATAACCATAAAAATAAAAGGGGTCAGCATTGAATAATAAACGTTTTATCTTGAGGTCACTTGGTGTTTGCGGTTTAATTTTCGTTTTGTCTACGATGGTTGCTGCTAGGTTTTTTTAGTATGGTGACTGAATATTTAGTTTACTTCCTATACTAGAACCAAACTGTAGGCTGTACGTCCAGTGTTTATGGTCTTTCTTGTTTGCTAGATGATTCCTTTAACAGCACTTTTAACATCATTACCTATTGCCCACGCAAATCTGGATTATTTACACCAGTAGCATAACTATTATCATCTAGCAGCGAATCCTGTTCCCCATAATTAGCCATAGAGTCAGATTGCGTTTGGTGACTACTGCTAGGTTGATTGCTTTCAACACCTATGTTTTGATCAATAGCCTCTTGATTATTTTCTTTTGCGTTGGCTGCAAATGAATCTTCTTCCTCACCCAAGCCCATATCGCCACCCAAACTTTCAATCATACTTTTAAACAATTCTTTATCCGATTTTCTCGTTAAAAAATCTGGAAAATGAATCGCAAAGTACTCTCGAATCATCTGCTCACTCTCACCATCAGTTGCCAACACCTGACCCAAAAACGCACCCATTAAAATCTTCTGCTTGTTCAGGCGTTTCTCTAACTTTACTTGCTGAACCTTAGCTTGGCGTTTTAACTCTTCTAACCGTTGACGTTCTTTTAGCTCATTAGAGTCTTGACTATCAAAAATAGACACAGGCGCTTTATTATTAGATACTGACATCAGATTTATCCTTATCAATTAAATTTTACTCAGCATAGCAAGTACCCCACTATCATTCAATCACTTGTGATAAGCTTTAACACAACCACATCCGAACCCTAAAATATTTTATTTTATTATTTAATGGTGACGTCCCCCTGACTAAGGGCGAAGTAACGACTCAAAATTTAATCTATCCACTTCGTTACTATTCTTAATTTTGAATCCTTCTTCGTTGGGGAAACCCCAAACCCCGCACACCACAAAAAGCGGTGGTGTGCAAAAAGCAAAAATAGCAGGTGGCTCTTTATGATGATGGTACATATCGCGACAAAGGCAATTTCTCGAAAAGCAGGGCAGTCGGCTGTGGCGTGTGCCGCCTATCGTGCTGGCGATGTGCTTGATGATGCCAAATATGGCAAGACCCATGACTATAGTAAAAAGTCTGGGGTGATGAGCAGCGATATCGTTTTGCCGTTTTCATTAAAAGCGCTAGGTGTGAGTGTGGATCGGGAGACGCTTTGGAATACCGCTGAAGCGGCAGAGACACGTTCGGACAGTCGGGTGGCGCGTGAGTGGCTGATTAATTTGCCGTATGAGTTAGACGAGTATGATCGGCATCAGCTGGCCATAAACTTTGCCCAAAAGCTTTGCGACGATATGGATGTGATTGCGGATGTGTGTATCCATCGTCCGGTGATGAAGTTGCCTTTTGATCCTAATGTACCGCCAAGTTCTAAGTATTTGCGTGAGGGTGAGGAAAACCCTGATCCCCGTAATTTTCACGCGCATATTTTAGTCACTACTCGAGCGCCTACCATTGGACCAAATAAAACCTTGGCATTTGATCCAAAGCTTAAGACCCCGTTTGAGTGGTCCAATAAAAAACGTAAGGCGCATGATCTGCCGTCATCGATGCAGGAGATTAAGCGTATTCGGGAGATGTGGGTAGATACCGCCAATAAGGTATTGGCCGAATATCATCTACCGCTGATGGATGCGCGCAGTTACAAGGATCAGGGGCTTGATCAGCAGCCCACCATTAAAATGGGAGTAGAGGCGACGGCAATGGAGCGCCGAGGCATCACGACCGAAAAAGGTAATACCAACCGCGCCATCAAAGCACGTAATAACTTGGTGGCTGAGAACCATATCAAACAGGAGGCAGACAATGAGCGACGAATTAGCGCACTTAGAAAAGGACTTGCTTGGGCAACTAAGAAAAATGCAAGACTACCTGGCAGCATTGGAGGCACAAAACAGCGAGCTGATTTTGCAAAACAACTCTCTGGAAGCTCAGAACCTCACATTACGTACTGCACAGAACAAAATAATAGAACGGCAATTCGAGTTGACGACACAAAACGATGCGTTGAAGAGGCAAAATCAGGCATTGCTTGGGCAGCTAAACGATGCGAAAACCTACCAAAGCGATGTGATGACACAAAACAAGCAATTGAGGGAATCACTGAAGCTATCGGAAAGTCAGAT
>NZ_JAFCVA010000027.1:0-13893 GCF_049896785.1 Psychrobacter sp. TWP2-1-2
GGGACGTCACCATTAAATAATAAAATAAAATATTTTAGGGTTCGGATGTGGTTGTGTTAAAGCTTATCACAAGTGATTGAATGATAGTGGGGTACTTGCTATGCTGAGTAAAATTTAATCGATAAGGGTAAATCTGATGTCAGTATCTAATAATAAAGCACCTATGTCTATTTTTGATAGTCAAGATTCTAATGAATTAAAAGAGCGTCAACGGTTAGAAGAGTTAAAACGCCAAGCTAAGGTTCAGCAGGTAAAGTTGGATAAGCGATTAAACAAGCAGAAGATTTTAATGGGTGCGTTTTTGGGTCAGGTATTGGCAACTGATGGTGAAAGTGAGCAGATGATTCGAGAGTATTTTGCGATTCATTTTCCAGATTTTTTAACGAGAAAATCGGATAAAGAATTGTTTAAAAGTATGATTGAAAGTTTGGGTGGCGATGTGGGCTTGGGTGAGGAAGAGAGTCCATTTGTAGCCAACGCAAAAGAAAATAATCAAGAGGCGGTTGATCAAAATATAGGACTTGAAAATAATCAGCCTAGGAGTAGTCACCAAACGCAATCTGACTCTATGGCTAATTATGGGGAGCAGGATTCGCTACTAGATGACAATAGTTATGCTACTGGTGTAAATAATCCAAACTATCATGGGCAATAGGTTATGTTTGTTGAAGAGCATAAAGCTACGTTAAATAAGCTTGTATCAGCAGGCATTAAAAATTTTCTTATTTATTGCTTAAAGTATTTGTCATAACGTCTGTTATAGAAGCAAGAACGGTACCCTAGTGAGGACTTGAATCTTTGGCTGTGGGCTAATAGTATCAACGACTTTACTCACGAAACAGTTCCAGTGTACTTCGTGGTGTACCTGCCATACACATTCTATCCGTGAGTACGAATCCACTTTTTAAAGCCTGATTAAGAGCACAATTTAGTTTATGGTCTTAAATTTGTAGTTTGTGTTTTGTATACAGCTATTTCCTATTTCACTATCTATTTTGTCAGAATATCTGTCTTTGAGAATATTTTTTGCAATACTCCTTTGAGTGCTTTGGCATTCATCAATATTTTTAGACCATCTAGGGTCTATTTGGCTACAGTTCCAGTCCCCGAGCTTACATGGAAAACACCCTGACAATATTAAACAAGATATCACTATAGAGCTGAGCTTAATAAGGCTCTTCATTGTATTCAAACTCCTTATTCCTACCTATATTTGGGATCGGATTTAAACCTATAGTTAGAATTAGTAGTACATTTTTCAAAAATATCCTGATCAATTGCTTTGTTATAGCTATCTTGTAATTGTACCCTCGCAACACTTTGTTGGTCAGTAATACAACTACTCCAATTCTTATAATCTTTTCTTTTATCGAGATTTTGATTATTCCAATCAAAAATACCATAATTACAACCCGATAAAATTAAACACAAACTTGCTGTCATAATACTAAAAAGCATCTTCTTCAATGATTCCATAGTCGTTATCTTCCTCAAAAGTGGTTCAAAGTAAGTTTGGTGCGCTATACAGGCATCGAACTGCTAGTGGTAAATATGGAACTAATGACTTATAGCAAAACCTAAATAAAAGAGGGACAAGTTTTACTTGCTGTGCCGTTTTTGACAGAAGCAACGCAAAACTTATCCCAGTAGCACTGGATCGACTATATAATATAAAATCAACTGTACGCGTTATTATGGTTAAGCTATCTGATTAAGATATTTCATTTTAATTTCTACAGTTTATTACTTTGAATAGTATTATCTTAAGGTACAACATTTAAGCCAGATTTTTTCAAATTTTCATATTCATATGGCGCATCTTCTGCTGGATAACGTAGTCCCTTAACACCATAGATTTTTGCGATATTCCAAAGGATACTCTCACCAGCAGGTAGAGTTTGTGTCTGAAGTTTATACATTGGATCCTGATAAGCACTATCACTATCAATGAAACTCCAGCCTTCTTCATTAAAGGCATAAATAATATCATCTAACCAAGCTGCATTAATCGCTCTAACATGTAGTAAGAGCACGTGCTTAGGTGAGCGACCCAATGTCTTTAGCGCTAAATCATCATAGTAACTAGCTCTGTCCAGCAAATGAGAAATATAGGCTGGTTTCAATTTATCCAAACTTTCTTGATCATTTTCCTTATGATATGCCAAAAATAGTTGATTGTAATACCAATCACTAGCATCAATGCTGACAGCACCAGATTGATAATTATTAGCTAGAAGCCATTTTCTAACACCGTCTCTTTTTTCCAACGTATTGCCTTCTTTAAGATACGGAAAACGATAACGGGGTACAAATCCTTGCAGAGAAGAGAAGGCTTTATCTCCTTCCTGCACATCTTGTAGATAATCTGGTAGAGATACAGAATCTTTCGCCAGGTTTAGATGTAGATTTCCATGATTACCAATACGATGGCCTTGTTTCCCCCAATTGGAGATTATCGCTAAACCATCCGCTCCTCCAATTTTACTTATACTTGGAAAGACGATGGCATGGATATTATTTTTTTTCAAAGTATCTAATAGATCATTATTAATTTTCTGAGCTTGCGGATTAGTTGAAGGGTCTAGCCCATCATCAAAACTTAGTGCCAAACTCTTGGAGAAAGCAAGGTTAGATAAACCTAGGCAGAGGCTTAGCAAAATTAGTTTGAACATAAAAGAGCCTTATGATTAGAATTGGCTGATCATCATACTAAAATATTTATGATGATAGTTTTTTATATAGGTATACCCTAGCGGAACCAGCTATTTCACCCTTCAAACCTATTAACAGACCACTTAAAACAGACTGGTATAATGGAACCACTTATAACAGACTATTTTAGGTGCTTATGTTTATCAGAGCGTATTTACGAGCGTCAACCAAAGAGCAAGACGCTAAGCGTGCCAAAAGCGAACTCATAGCATTTGCCAACGATCATGGCCACAAAATTGCTGCCTTCTATGTCGAAAACGAATCAGGAGCTATTTTAGTGCGACCAAAGCTTATGCAGCTGATTGAAGATGCTCATAAGGGCGATATTATCTTAGTTGAGCAGATTGATCGCTTAGCGCGTTTGAACCAAACTGATTGGGATACTCTCAAAAGAATGCTATCAGAAAAAAAGCTATCTATCGTATCAAAAGAGCTGCCGACCTCATATATGGCACTTCAACCTGAAAGCAGCACTGAATTTATGAGTAGTATATTGCAGGCCATTAACTCGATGATGCTAGATATGCTCGCAGCCATTGCTCGAAAAGATTATGAGGATCGCCGTAACCGTCAGATGCAAGGTATTGCTCGTGCTAAGGCAGAAGGTAAGTATTCAGGACGTAGGAAAGATACCGAAAAGCGTAAGATCATCGCTAGTTTACTAAAGTCTGGGCATAGCTATTCTGAGATACAAGGTATGACCAAGTGCTCACGGCATTTGATCGCTGATGTGGCCAAGGAAAGACCGGAACTTATCATTGCTCATTAAGTGGTTCCACTACGGCAGTCTACTATGAGTAGTCTATTAATGGATTAATGAGATTTTTTAGATGGTCCCTCGGTGTACAACTATAAGCAACTCGACGGCAGCCATTACTATCAAATTCTTACATATAAATTGCTCGATAGGAGTCAAATCTATTATAAATAGAAGCTCGCTTACTACCTGACTCAAGTAGATTAGGGCGGTTCAGTTTTTACTATGACAGCAAACAAGCGTATTAAATACCGTTATGACGATGTTACTTTTATTGTTATTTATTGTAACTAAAAAGCTTAGAAATTTGACTACTAGTTCCCATTAGAGTATAATACTGCACCTAATATATCCTATTTGCAACATACATAAGTTAACCTAACTTATGGGCCATCTTATTAAATTAAATCTTTCGAATAGAAAATTATTTTAATACCCTTTACCATATCTCTTTTTTAAAACTCAGTTAGTTAATGTATTTGGTCTATCATGTTAGAACCATTTATAAATAACCGAACGCCTATCCTTTTGTAAATTTTCTAGGAACTAGGATGAGTTTTGTAGAGCGAGCGTTAATAGGGTTTAAATGCCTTGTGTATTTATTGATACAACATAGCCACCTTTTTTTAAATGGAACCCTTATGAAAAAAATTCTTCTAGCTACCTCTGCAATCGTTCTAAGCATTTCAAGCGCCTATGCTTCTGATGGTACTATCACCATTACAGGTCAAATCACAGACAGAACTTGTACTGTAGATAGCAAGTCTAAAAATTTAGCTGTAGTGCTGCCTACTGTATCTGCTGTGTCATTAGCGCCAGGTCAAACTGCAGGTCGTACCCCTTTTACTATTAGCTTAACCAACTGCTCGGAAGGTAAAGTGGCTACTTACTTTGAGCCAGGCTCTACTGTAGATTATGATTCAGGCCGTCTAAACAACGCTACCGGTTCTGCTGAAAACGTACAAGTTCAGCTACTAGGCGACAACAACCAAGTTATCCCAGTACTTGCACAAACAGCAGGCACTCAAGCTAACTCTCAAGAAGTTAACGTTGCCGCTGGTGGCTCAGCTGCTCTAAACTACTATGCGGAGTACTATGCTAAAGCTCAAGCAACAGCCGGCGACGTAGTCACTTCTGTTAAATATACGATAGTTTACCCATAGTCACTACTTTAGCCGCTAGAAAGTTAACCATATTGCAAGACTATAAGAGCTAAGGTAAGTAATTACCTTAGCTCTTATATTTTAACTTTTAGAAGGAACATGACATCATGCTATCGAATCATAAGTTATTAAACCGTAGATTGTGCAGAGCTGTTCTATTGGCATTAGTGCTACCTTTTACAGCCGCTAATGCCGATGTGGTTATTCATGGTACTCGTATTGTCTATCCTTCTAATGCTCGTGAAATAACAGTTAAGGTGACCAATGAAGGTACAAGTCCCGCTTTAGTGCAAGCTTGGATTGATGAAGGCGACCCTAAAATCACTCCCGATGAATCTAAATCACCCTTTGTTATTACCCCGCCTATTACTCGCATCGAACCGGGTAAGGGGCAGTCGCTACGAGTCAGTGCTTTGCCTGGCGTCAATGCTCTCAGTAAAACTCAAGAAACCTTATTTTGGTTGAACGTTTTAGATATTCCGCCCAAACCTACTAAAAAAGATGCCGATAACGGCTCAGATAACTTTTTGCAGTTGGCGATTCGCTCACGTCTTAAGTTCTTTTATCGCCCTGCGGGTCTTAAAGGAGATAGTTTTTCTGCTCCTAAACAATTGCAGTGGACAGCTCAAGACAGCACTTTGACTATCAAAAACCCCACCCCTTATCACGTTACTATTACCTCTATTGTGCAAAAGTCTAGGGGTGAAGTAACAGATAAAGTAGAGGTGTTAACCGATGGGATGATGCTAATACCATTTTCTGAGCAAAAAATTAACGTCAAAAACCCTAATATTAAAGGCATGACTTTTACCACAATTAATGATTATGGTGGCCGAGTACAGCAGGTAGCTGAATAAAGGGTTATTTTCACCCCTTTAACTATTTATAATCATACGTGTTTTAATCATGCGTGTGCGATAAAGGGTGACTGAAACCATGGATAAGGCAAAAATAATAAAAAATCCTATAAAACGTACGCTTAGCTACTCACTATTACTTGGAGTGGTAACCTTAAGTCTTTCAAGTTTGACAGTGGCTGCTGCTGAAAATGGGGACTCCGGAGCGATATCTGCTGATTTTGATGCAGGTTTTTTGATTGGTGATGCCAAAAAAATTGACATCAACAAATTTGCTAATGGCAACCCTATTTTACCAGGTGAATATAGCTTAGATGTTTATGTTAACGGCAACTGGTTTGGCAAACAACGCTTGGTATTTAAGCCTACCCCAGATGACAAAAGCTCATTCACTTGCTTTACGCCCAAGCAACTACTTGAGTACGGCATCAAAGCTGAGCTGATTAAAGAAAAAACCAAAGACTCCACCAATAACTGTCTACCGCTTGAGCAGTGGGTAGATGCTGCCTTTTATAACTTTGATATGTCAAATTTGAAGCTTGAGATCTCTATTCCTCAAATTGCCATGCAAAATAATGCCCGAGGTTATGTCGATCCTAGTATCTGGGATAGGGGAATCAATGCCGGTTTTGCCTCTTATAACGCCAGTGCATACAAAACCTTTGATAACGCTCTCAATCAAGAAAATACGAATGCGTTTGTCTCACTCAATGCTGGGCTTAACTTGGCTAGCTGGCAGCTTCGTCACAATGGACAGTGGGCCTGGTCCGACCGTGAGGAGAGTAAGTCTGAATATACTGCAGTAAATACCTATTTACAGCGCGCTTTTCCTAAGCAGCGTGGAGTGCTTACTTTAGGCGATAGCTTTAGTGAAGGAGATATATTTGATACTTTCGGTTATCGCGGCGGAGCTTTTGCCAGTGATGATCGTATGCTGCCCAGTAGCTTAAGTGGCTATGCACCGCGTATTCGAGGCAATGCCAAGACCAATGCTAAGGTAGAGGTGCGCCAACAAGGTCAGCTTATCTATCAAACCAATGTATCAGCCGGCAGCTTTGAGATTAACGACCTATACCCCACAGGCTTTGGTGGACAGCTAGAAGTGTCTGTCATTGAAGCCGATGGGGAAGTACAAAAATTCTCTCTTCCTTATACTTCGGTGGCTCAAATGCTACGCCCTGGCTTAAGCCGCTATGCGGTGGTAGCCGGTAATTACCGCAACAAAGAGATTGATAAAGACCCTTTTATTGTACAGGGTCAGTATCAGCGCGGTATCAATAACTTCATTACTGCCTATGGCGGGGCACAAGCATCTGAAGAGTACAAAGCAGTGGCTCTGGGCAGCGCTTTTGCTACTCGATTGGGCGCAGTGGCTTTGGACGTAACCCACTCAGATACCGATTTTAAAAACCGGGACTCAGAAACCGGACAAAGTTACCGTGTCAGTTATAGCAAGCTGATTAGCCCAACCAATACCAATGTAACTTTGGCCGCATATCGTTATTCAACGCAAGGTTTTTACCGTCTGGCAGATGCCTTTAAAGCCCAAGAGCAGGACAGAGAGGGTCTTAGCGCCTTATATATTGGTAAACAGCGCAGTGAGTTTCAGGTAACCTTAAACCAAGGCTTACCTAATGAATGGGGTAACTTCTATTTGACCGGTGCTTGGGTAGATTATTGGGATAAGCAAGAAGATACTAAGCAGTATCAGTTCGGTTATAACAACACTTATAAAGGGGTAAGCTACGGCTTGTCTGCCAATAAACGAGTGGTAGAAAATGCCACCTCAGGCAGAGTTATTGACGACACTCAGTATATGCTTACCTTATCGCTACCGTTATCTATTAAACGCAGTGCGGTTACCCTAAATTCATACTCCACTCAAGACAATTCCACAGTCGGTATCAATGGCTCGCTTGGCGACAGAACAAGCTTTGGCGCTACTTTATCTAGTAACTATGGTGAAAACCCAAGCTTAAGTACCAATGCTCAGTATCGAAGCAATTACACTTCCTTAGCGGGCACTTACTCTGTGGCTGATGGCTATCAACAAGTGGGTCTGTCTGCTGGAGGCAACGTAGTAGCACACCCAGCCGGTGTGGTATTCGGTCCTGATCAGGGACGTACCATGGTGTTAATTTATGCCCCTGGTGCCCAAGGCGCTAAAGTGAATAATACCGATGAGCTCACCATCAACAAATCAGGCTATGCAGTCATTCCTTACGTTACTCCTTATCGTATTAATGACATATCATTAGACACCGTAGGCATGTCCGATGATGTAGAGCTTGAGGGCGCAAGTCAACGTATCGCTCCGTATGAAGGCTCAGTGACTAAGGTGGATTTTTTAACCAAGTTAGGTAAGGCGATATACATCCACACTGTTGATGATCAAGGCAATACTCTACCTTTTGGTGCAGATGTCATTGATTCGAATGATGAACATATTGGTATAGTTGCTCAAGGAAGCTTGGTATACTTACGGACACCAAAGTTATCCGATACTATCACCGTTAAATGGGGTGATGAACTAAATGAGCAGTGTCAAATGTTGTACGATATAACTAACTTAGCTAAAGGTAAGTCCCAAGAAATGGTCACCTTAGAAGGGGTGTGTCATGCGCTATAAGAGGTACTTCTTGCTGGGAGCTGCGCTGGTTAGCTGTAGCCTTGGTACAACCCAAGCACAGGCGCGTTGTACTTTAAGCTATGGCTTTACTACAGTTAATATCAATATGGCTATCGGCAAGGTAGTAGCTAAGCCTAATGACCCAGTTGGAACAGTTTTATATACCCGGCGCGTTAATATACCTGCTAACTCCAACTCTCAAATGATTTGCGACCTCTGGAGTGGGGGCACAGTGCAGGCTGTTATCTTGAATAATCAAGGTCTTGCAATGCAGCCTAGTATATATAAGACAAACATACCGGGCATTGGCATTCGCTTGTATCGCGAGCTAATAGGTGGTGATGGTTTTTCAGGATACTATCCTTATTCTTCAGAATTAAAAAGAAGTACAAGATACTCATTAGGTGAGGGTTATTTTGTTATTGAAATTGTCAAAACGGGCGAAAGTACGGGCACAGGCAGCTTAACGCAAGGCTTATACAGTAGTTATTATCTTGAAGGTTATTCCTCTCGTCCTATCTTAACCAGTACAGTAACCGGCGATACCATTACAATTACCTCTTCTTCTTGTGAAATAAAAAGCAATGCCAATAAAGTGGTACAGCTCCCCACAATGAAAAATTCAGATTTTAAAGGCGTAGGCTCCACTCAAGGTGAGCAAGCCTTTGATGTTAATATCTTGTGTAATGGTGGTAAGAACATCCAAACCCCTGATAAAATTAGTGTTAGCTTCGACTATGAAACTGCCAACAGTACTACTAATATTTTAAAAAATATTGCTCCTACCGGCACACAAGCAAAAGGGGTGGGCACGCAACTGGTATCTAAGTACAATAACGCTAATAACGTCATTGCCAAAGGTGAGCGGCTAAGCCTAGGTACACTTAATGCGAGTCAAACTCTCAGCTATACACTGCCATTGGTAGCACGCTATTATCAAACCGATGCTGTAGTGACTGCAGGTGAGGTGAGATCGATAGCCACAGTGACTATTGATTATGATTAGATTTGATGGCTTATCTTCAAAAGTAGCCTGAACCATACAGATCATTTTCTGTATTGCCTGAGCTGCACCCAATCATAACGATAGACGCTACTGCAATTAACCACCTGGACATATTGATTCGCATGGTACGCCGTCCTTATCACGGTCTAGCTTGGTATTTCCACATTTGAGTGCTTGTTTGGCTTGTTCACAGCTAACCATCTGCCCACAAGTGCGCGGTAAGCCTTTGCATTGAGAGCCGCCAGCACCTTTAGCAAACAACGGATGCTCTACCTCAACATCACTATAAAATGGATTATTAGTGACTGTAACTGCTGCCTGAGAAGATAAAGCAAAGAGAGATAACGCCATACTTAAAATAACTTTTTTCATAAAACCTACTTTTTTTGATATCTAGAACACTGCTTTCAAGCATTAATAATACCCTATATTTGTTCAATAAAGTGAGTGCTATATAACTAACCGTCTGATTTACACAGCAGATTATTTATAATTTGCCTGATAGACGGGTTAATGCCATAGTTGTTCACTGAACGTTCTGGACAGTTGTACTGTACAGGTCTTAAAAACGTACTTGAACACTAGGTGAATAATGAACATATCGGTGACAAAAGCGGCAAAAGAATGGGGTGTATCAAGAACCACGATCTATCAGAAAGTCAATGATGGTGAGCTTTCTAGAACGGCAGACAAGAAAATAGACGTTTCGGAAATGTTGCGAGTGTTCGGTGAGCCAATTTCTAAAAAACGTACTGAACGTTCAGTGGACACTGTTCAAAGTACACCTCTGAACAGTCAAAGTGTTCAGTACAATACGGACATTGAACACTTATTAGCGCTTGAAAAGCTCAAGAATGTACACCTCAGCCAACAAGTAAGCGATCAAAAAAAGTTAATTGAAAATTATCAGCAGCAGATAGGACAGTTAAACAAAACGCTGGATAAAGCCAACGCCAGTATCCAGGATTTCGCACAAGTAAGACTGCTAGAGTTTAAGCAAGCTGAAATAAGCGATGAGCCGCCACTTGAACAAGAGCAAGAAAAAAAAGACGATTCAATCGTCGCGACGGCTAAGAAGAAAAAACGGTGGTTCTTTTGACTTTAACGGATATTTGAAAAAACATTAGTGTTTAATCTTTGGTAAATAGCTCTCTAAAGCCTTATTAGGCTTGTTAAAGCTTTCAGGCTCTCGTTGTATGATATTAATCATTTCGCGCTTAAATGCGTCAGTCTGCATTTTGCCGTCATAACTTAGGCTTGGATGGTTGTTATAGTCATTCATAAACTGCACGTTATCAACGATAGACTGTATGGTAGCTTGTGACAGGGTGCCGTCTGCACTGGTTAGCTTGTCTAATGTTTTCCGATGGAATTTGAGCGTTAGGCCCTCGTAACCTTTGCCTCTACTTTTTTTATGGTACTCAACAGTAATTTTATAGTTTGTACTCTCATTTACCTCATCTATAGCAGTCTCAATCACACGCTCTCTAAGCTGTCCAAATTGCTTATACTTACCTTTAATGCCCATAACATAGCGAAAATCGTCTAAATCCATAGATTTAGTATATTGGTACTGACCTACCCAACAAACAATTAATTCATATAAGCGCATAGAGTGAATACTTGAGAGCTCAGACACCTCCATCAGCCTATATTTTGTGAAGTTAGCTTTTAGCTGTGTCAAATAAGGCAGTACATCCTCTGCAAATGTTATTGTTATCTGTTCTCCATTGGGGTCGTAAAGAACACCGCTAACAAAGCGAGTACGAAGCGTTTTATTATCCTCCAGTGCTATCAGTACCTCCCTATCAAAAAGCCGATTACTAGCTTGCTCTAAATCTCTAAAAGCATTCTTCTTGGTGCTATCGGTATAGAATATTTTTGCTACTTCCTCAACTGTCACCGTAAACTTGGTTTGCTTAGTAATATTTGGCGCATCAGGTCTACTGTCAATACGACTAATACAAGTCAGTAATAACTGCTTTTCTTTAGTAGTCATGGTATAAGCTGCTAGAACAAGCTCATTGGATTGTACGACTAGATTGTTTTCCATATTTTTTTCGAATCCTTGCTTAATCTACTGTTATTTCCAATAATAACCAAGATTCACTTTAGCATATAAAACTACAAATAGTATCAGTATTTTTTTGTTGTGTTTATTCTACTCATTTTGTGTTTATTCTACTCATTTTGTGTTTATTCTACTCATTTTGTGTTTATTCTACTCATTTTGTGTTTTTTCTCTTTGTAAGCTATTGATTTTAAAGGTGAAAAAAGGCTCTTAAACAGGAGTAAACAGGAGTAAACAGGATCAAATAAAAACTCTTAAAGAAACGGGAAATAAATTTTTTGTGGATAAGTGAAAAAACATCACTTAAACCACGTATCTTGCCTCAGCAATTTATCCTTCAGTAACGGTTTTTTTGAGGATTCAATTAAGGACTAAATCCTCGGCTAGGTGAATGGGTTTTATTAACCTGATGTCGGTACGACTCTAAACCGCTCTGTATCGCTTTGTGTTGGCCTTCAGACAACTCTTTACCATATTGCTCAGTAAACGTCTCTAAAGTGGCTTTAAGCGCCTCTGAGTAGCTTTTACGCTGGGTTGTTGGTAAGGAGTTAACCTCACGCAACGCAAACTTAAACTGCTGACAGGTTTTATTCAAGGTATCTGCTAAGTGTTCTTTAGCAACGTCTCTTGCCTCAGCTGGATAGTTATCCTGATTGATGTAATGCGTTAACCCCTTGGTATAGCTAAATGATGAGATGATGTCCCGAGTCATTCTGCCAACCTCTCCTGCACTACCACCTAACTTGTCGATGATACTGGTATTAAATGCCGCTCGTTTTTGATCGATATTGTCTCTAAAATCTGTAAAATGCTTGGTAAGCGCTAGATACTGCTCACGTTCAGCATTAGGATCACGCAACAGCTTGATAATGGATTTGTTGTTCTCAACCAGCGTGTGATCAAAACGTTTGGCCACTTGGCGTAAGTGCGCGGTAAATTCCACGGCTTTATCGTGGTCCTCAATACCATGGCGCTGTGCAAACTCGCTGAGTTGCGCCACTTGCCGCTGATCAAATTTATCAGGGGCGTCAGCCGCGGTTTCTCCTTGCTCCCATCTGATAGCCATCGCCTCACCATGACGTTGTATCAAGCGCATCGCTAGGTGCAGCTTCATACGTTCAGCATACTCAAAGATTCTCTCATCTTTAAAACGGTTTGCTCGAGTGTCTCGATCAATACGTCCTTCTTGTCGATCAAGTCGAGCAGCTCTTGCTCGTCGTGCGTCGTCATCGAAGGGGCTGGGGGCTGGTCTTGCACTTCGCTCAGTTGCTTTGTTAATTTCAATATCTGACTTTCCGATAGCTTCAGTGATTCCCTCAATTGCTTGTTTTGTGTCATCACATCGCTTTGGTAGGTTTTCGCATCGTTTAGCTGCCCAAGCAATGCCTGATTTTGCCTCTTCAATGCATCGTTTTGTGTCGTCAACTCGAATTGCCGTTCTATTATTTTGTTCTGTGCAGTATGTAATGAGATTATCTGAGCTTCCAGAGAGTTGTTTTGCAAAATCAGCTCGTCGTTTTGTGTCTCCAATGCGTCCAGGTAGTCTTGCGTTTTTCTCAGTTGCCCAAGCAAGTCCTTTTCTAAGTGCGCTAATTCGTCGCTCATTGTCTGCCTCCTGTTTGATATGGTTGTCAGCCACCAATTTGTTGCGTGCTTTGATGGCGCGGTTGGTATTACCTTTTTCGGTTGTGATGCCTCGGCGCTCCATTGCTGTCGCCTCTACCCCCATTTTAATGGTGGGCTGCTGATCAAGCCCCTGATCCTTATAACTGCGTGCATCCATCAGCGGTAAATGATATTCGGCCAACACCTTATTGGCGGTATCTACCCACATCTCACGAATACGCTTAATCTCCTGCATCGATGACGGCAGATCATGCGCCTTACGTTTTTTATTAGACCACTCAAACGGGGTCTTAAGCTTTGGATCAAATGCCAAGGTTTTATTTGGTCCAACGGTAGGCGCTCGAGTAGTGACTAAAATATGCGCGTGAAAATTACGGGGATCAGGGTTTTCCTCACCCTCACGCAAATACTTAGAACTTGGCGGTACATTAGGATCGAATGGCAACTTCATCACTGGACGATGGATACACACATCCGCAATCACATCCATATCGTCACAAAGCTTTTGGGCAAAGTTTATGGCCAGCTGATGCCGATCATACTCGTCTAACTCATACGGCAAATTAATCAGCCACTCACGCGCCACCCGACTGTCCGAACGAGTCTCTGCCGCTTCAGCGGTATTCCAAAGCGTCTCCCGATCCACACTCACACCCAGCGCCTTTAATGAAAATGGTAAAACGATATCGCTGCTCATCACCCCAGACTTTTTACTATAGTCATGGGTCTTGCCATATTTGGCATCATCAAGCACATCGCCAGCACGATAGGCTGCCGACGCCACCGCCGACTGTCCTGCTTTTCGAGAAATTGCCTTTGTTGCAATGTGTACCATCGTCATAAAGAGCCACCTGCTATTTTTGCTTTTTGCACAACACTGCTTTTCGTGGTGTGCGGGGTTTGGGGTTTCCCCAACGAAGAAGGATTCAAAATTAAGAATAGTAACGAAGTGAATAGATTAAATTTTGAGTCGTTACTTCGCCCTTAGTCAGGGGGACGTCACCATTAAATAATAAAATAAAATATTTTAGGGTTCGGATGTGGTTGTGTTAAAGCTTATCACAAGTGATTG
>NZ_JAFCVA010000028.1:0-12061 GCF_049896785.1 Psychrobacter sp. TWP2-1-2
AGACCATTATCGATGCTAGACAGCACTTGTTTACGATAGTCGATTGAATAAGTCATGGTTTATCTGAATAGTTGATTAGTTTTTATGTATTGTATCGGTTTTATCTGAACTCTACTATATAACCCCTCCTTTACCCTTCAATAAAACTAAACTTATATCTTTATAGCAATAGCTTCTAAAAGCCGATATATCATCTACTTTAGTAACTGAGAATTCGTTCCAGTTACTATTAACCCTAATATTATTTTCAAGGTCTTTTTCAAACGTTCTGCTAGGATTTTCGTATACGTAGTATAGACTACTTATATTTGATTTCGTTATTAGCTTCTTATTTTTAGGCTTAGGGAGGCTATCAGTCAGCATTCCCATTAAATGTACTACTTCAGTTTCTTTATCTTGTAATTGCTCATAACTAACGACAGAGTTTTCTTTTGGCTGCCGAATATCTCTTACAATACCCCATCCTACTGACAATATAAGCGCACATAAAGCCAAAATACTAGTAGCTTTCATATATATTAACTCTACTTATTTACCAGAATTTCGTTCATTTTATTTGTAGGAAGTTTACCAATCTTTTCTATTGTTCCTCCGGTTTAGCTAGCACTGAATCATGCTTAAAAAAATAGTAGGAATTAACCTAGAATATTTTAAGCAGACAGCTCGATCATAATGACCTATGTTGTGGATTTTGCATTTATTAAATTTATATATAACGCTAGCAGTTCGATGCCTGTATAGCGCACCGAACTGATTGAAGTAGTAATACTGAACTAATTCAATCAGTTCGGTCCCCTAGTGCGGACTTGAACTGTAGGCTCTAGGCTAAGAGTGTCAATGGTTTTAGTTATTGAGATAACAGCGGTGTACTTCACAATGTGCTTACTGAGCAGATTAAGCACTTTTTAAATCAATGCCTAACATCCATTACAAGTCTTGTTTGGGCAAGCTCATCAAGATATTGACCTATGATTTGAGTATTTTCTCTATCCAAGTGTGCATCCCATTCATCAAGCATGACAATCGTACTCTGGTCGTCCTCTCTAAGTTCTTGAATTTGCTTGATAAGTTGTTGTCCTGTTGAACCTCTATGGACTTTGTCTGTTTTATAATTGAAATATAAATTATGCTTAGCGGGTAAATAGTAAGCTTGTTCTTGGTAGTGGTCTTTGAGCTTAAGCAACACACAAGATTTACCAACACCATTATTACCAACCAACGTTACTCTACCTTGCTTGGGCAGTTGTGCTGAATCAAAAATTCTCCCTGTTTGCTTCACACGTATTTGGTTTGCCTGAATGTAGGTATCTAAATCCACAGTAGTAGGTTTTAAGACCTCTAAGATGCCATCTAGCATCGTTTTAATAACGCCAATACTGGTATGGTAGCCAATCAAGGCATAGCACATTTGCAATAGCTGAATTTGTCTTGGCAGCGTGGCAATTAGTACCGCCATCGTCGCCGCATCCTGCCAATTTTTATTAAAAATAAAAGCAGTGACCGCAAAGACAGGTAGCATTAATATGATCATGCCTAAGCTTGAATTGATATGCTGGATCGAAGTGGATTTAACACTATTATTTTTGGCTGTTGCAAAGCTTTTTTGAACAATATTGTTATAAAGCGTGTAATTATGCTTGTTGAAAATAACGACGTTATCCCAACTGTCAAAGAGTTTAGCGGTTAAGTTCAACCGTGATTGCTGGTCTGTTTTGGCAGCTGTTTTTAAAGTATGTCGTCTGAAATGTACAAACATGGAGGCAAAAATAATACCTACTGCATAACCAAGCAGTAATGTACCATTTAAGAACCAAGCAATAACCAACACATTAAATAAGACATTGAGTACCAAAGCTGAAATATCAAAAATACTATCAATGACTGTCTCAAGGGTGTAGTTGCTTTCTTGAGCGAGCGTTGTCGTTGCCGTACTCTGTAAATCGTCGCTGGATAACAAATAGGTCTTGCCTAAAAAGACAGTATGAAAGCTATCGTTGTACAGCTTATGAGCGTCATACTTGGCGCGCTCTGTATTGGTAACACAAAAATATGCTGGCACATAAACCGCTACTAAAGAGAGGGCAAATAGCACCATATATAAAATTGAAATAGTGTCCTCGGTCAGACTTTGTGCAAGGCGAGCAATAAAATACGTTGATGACGCCACAATAATTTGCTGGATTAGCAAAAATACTAATGCTATACGCAAATGCTTGTTTGAGATAATTTTATAGATCAAGACTTTTGATATCCCTTAAAATTGAAGCACGTGAATCTAGCAAAGAATGGCTTATTGCTGACGTATAACCTACTGATCAACTTTCAGGTTTTTTTTGACTATACCTCTATTTATACACAAATTTCGCTAACAGTAATTTCGTATTCATACTTACCAGTAGGCCCGTAACCACCTTCAGAGCCAATTACTCCAACCACACAAGTTTCGAACGATTTGTAGTAGCCGTCTTGACCAATCTTATTAGAGTTTTCTATCAAAAGCTGTTTTGGATCTGCCACATAGTAAGTTTTGCCATTTGCCTCTAGCTGATATACTTCAAAGCTTCTTTTAAAATTTCCACGCACCTCTACTTCTTCTGAGATGTTTTTTGTTATGGCTTCTGATGAGTTTTCTTTTACTTCATTAACGCTGTTAGGCTCTTTGTGACTACAACCTATACTCATAAGTATAAGTGTCGTAAGTGCTCCTACTACCAATCTAAAATCAGACATTAAGCTTTCCTTACCGAGTTATTAATAAATTAAGTTTCTTATAAAATGAGTTCAAAAAAGCTGGTAAGCATATAAATACAACGCTTTTTTTAATCAAATATTATCGACTAAACCAAGGAATTCTACAAGAAAATTGATACTCTGTGATGGAGTGTGCTTTGATGATAATTGTTCGGCCCCCTAGTGAGAACTTGAATATCCAGCTATAGGCTACTGGTATCAACGTTTTAATACACTGGAACAGTCAAAGTGTACTTAGCGATGTACCTACCATACATATTCTATTCGTGTTCGATGCGCTATACAGGCAACAATACTCATGCTGATTATTGTTGTCTGTATATGTGATAGCGTAGATTAGCACCACAACATTAAGCTTATGTACCTATAAAATAGATACTTCTAGCCAATACGCAGGTGTTTTTCCTCTAGAAGCTTGAGAACGTGGCTGAAGAATACGTAACTCATATTTACCTGAATATGGAAGCGTGTAATAACCTTGATCATCCACTTCAGGTGCATACTTTCCTACGTTAACAGAGTTTGCTAGATTCTTATGGAATAAATAAGGATCTACATTCCCTCCCGCTATTTTGACAGAAAGCTTTTGATTCTTTTTGACAGAAAGCTTTTGATTCTTTTTGACAGAAAGCTTTTGATTCTTTTTGGCTTAAAATGTATAGGAATCATACTTATTGCCTTTTAATTTCCCATAATAGTTGGCTGAGCTGGCACCTTTTTTAAATTGAACATCAACAGTTTTAGCTACTGCATCTGAAGATGCGGCCATGACTGTAGGACTGACTACTAGAATAGGAAGCGCAAGTAGAATAGCAGCAGTTAAGTTTTTTATATTTTAAACACCCGAGCAGTAAAAAACACCGATTTTAACTTACTTCACACTGTTAAATTTTATAGATATGTTACATTAGTATTGCTAATATAAAGAGTGTATCGGTATGGCATTAATATTCTAAACTAGAAAACTACAGGATGCGATAAAAATGAGTTTAGTCCTACTTGATTTCGATGGCACTATAGCGCATACAGATTCTTGAGCTATACTGAAGATTACCGAATAAGATTTGAGGCTATAAATCGCTAAGACAATTGTAGCTTGGCTTTTGCCCTTAGTTTGCATAACTAAAATCTTCCAAGTTTAGTGGTACAGGTTTGACGGTAAGGATCAGGGATAAACATAGTGTTTAAAATTATCAGTCCATCCTTGATAGAACATATGAATATCAATGATATTCATACAGATATTTTATTTAGTAGCTTCGTTAAGGAGGGATTCATGAATAATAAGCAGTTTACACACTGGATTGTAGGAACTTGGGTTGTTATCATTGTATTAGGAGTTACTATGGTTGTATGGGTTAACTTGGTACACTCCAATATCATCAAATAATAATAATAATAATAATAATAATAATGAATAATAATAAAATTTTATAAGGCCCTGTAGTTAGGGCTTTTTTTTGCTCAAAATAACTTAAAGTAGCTGATATCTACTTGGAAGCTATCAATCAATACTGCCCTTATAAAACATAAATAAAAAGCCCAATTATCCTAATTGGGCTTTTTATTTATGTTTAGATCTTTAATACTTATTTAACGTTGTTACCCCAAGTGATAATAGGCTTAGCTAAACGGTAGGTTGCTGCTGCATTCTTAGCCCCAATAGTACTAGCAATAAAGGTTAAAAGGGCACTAATCAGCCAAAATAATCCAGTATACAGCGCCGTTTTACGTGCGACGTCTTCTGCTTGCTGCATTCTTTGCTCAGCCATTTGTTTGGCTTCTGCAATATACTGTTCAGTTTTAACTTTATATTCGTTAAATGACTGTTGAACTTCAGTACGCACTTCTATCGCTTGCGTTTGAGTTAAACCCTGCTGCTGCAGACGTGTGATAATTTCAGGGCCTTTTAACGTCTCTTCAATAGATGCCATACGCTCTTTTGCATAGACGTCAATATTGCGCCATGTATTTAGGTCAGTAAAGTCCATGTTATTAACCTGCGTCTTGGTCTTATCGAACATATCCTTAATAACATTACTGACGGCAGCAATCTGTTGTTGATTCAAGTTCTGCGTATTTTTTGCAACCATCGCTTGGACGTCTTCTTTACTAATATCCCCTGATACACGTTGATAAACTTCTTCTGCTTTCTGTTGTACGCTGTTGCTTTTTGATGCTGCCCCAGCCGCAGTTGCACTAACAGTGGCGGTCGTTGCTGCTGTTTTAGCCACAGTGCTTACTGTAGAGCCTACAACATTACCTGCCGTTGATAAAATACTAGTAGCACTACTCATCGCGAAAAATGTGGTGAGTAATATAATTAAAGCTCCTGTAAGCATGCCTGTTAAAGTGGCGTCTTTTGGATCAATATCCGTACCATCGCCAAATAGCGCTTCAGGTGCAGAGTACTTAATCGCGAAGTGCCCCGCTACATAGGCACTAACTAAAGCAGTAATGGCCGCATAAATACCCGCGGCAATACTACTGCCTTTCAAATCAAAAGGTAATAATGAGCTCAGAACTAAGGCAAGCGCAATCATCGCCATAACCACTATCAGTCCCATGACAAGACCGGCGACTACACCGCGCCACGACGGACGACGTTGAGGGAAGTAAGAGGGGGTCATATTTACTCCTTATAAAGTTTTACTTTTATTTTATATTAATAATATGCCATATGAACAAATCCTTTAAGTACATACTAACTGTAAGGTTTTGAAAGTTATATAGCTATTGAGTAGCCCAAAAGGGGTTATTTATCTGAATCAATAAATAAGAGGATATAAAGTTGTAAATATGAGTTTTTAGGGTATACCCTAAGGGAACCAGTTATCTCACCCTTCAAACCTATTAACAGACTACTTAAAATAGATTCCTATAATGTAACCACTTATAACAGAATATTTTAGGTGTTTATGTTTATCAGAGCGTATCTACGAGCTTCTACCAAAGAACAAGACGCTAAGCGTGCCAAAAGCGAACTCATAGCATTTGCCAACGATCATGGTCACAAAATTGCAGTCTTCTATGTCGAGAACGAATCAGGCGCAACTTTGATACTTCCACAGTTAAGGTAACTGATCGACGATGTCCATGAAGGCTATATAATTTTGATTGAGCAGATTGACCGCTTAGCACGTTTGAACCAAGCTGATTGGGATATTCTCAAAAGAATGCTGTTAGAAAAGAAGCTGGGGTAGTATCAAAAGAGCTACCGACCTCTTATATGACGCCTCAATCTTAGAGTAGCATTGAATTTATGAGTAGCGTATTAAAGGCCATCAATTCGATGATGTGAACCGCCCCGGAATTGTCGGAGACTCAACATTCTGAGAGAATACGACAATGAAAAGACAAATCTACACTCCTGAGATTAAAGAACGCGCCGTTCGCATGCTGATTGAAGCGTCTGGCGACTATCCTTCTACATGGTCAGCCATTCAAGCCATAGCGTCAAAGATTGGCTGTACGCCTGAGACACTGTGATCCTGACATAAAAAGCACATAGACCAAACCATTCCCGCCTCAGTGCAGGCTCAAAGTGATAAAGAGCGCATCAAAGAGCTTGAACGCGAGAATAAAGAGCTTAAACAAGCTAATGAAATCATCAGAAAGGCTGCGGCTTTTTTCGCCCAGGCGGAGCTCGACCGCACGCCTTAGTAATGATCAGTTTTATTGATAATAACAGAGCTAAATATGGGGTCGAGCTGATCTGTAGAGTCCTACCGATTGCCCCGTCGACTTATTATCGTGCTAAAGACCTAGAAAACAGTCCTGAAAAGCGTTCACTGCGCAGACAGCATGACGACTTTTACATCGGTGAAATCAGACGCATCTGGCAGGACAGCAAGTGCCGTTACGGTGCTCGTAAAGTATGGCAGCAGATGAAAGCTGATGGGTTAAAGATTGCTCGGTGTACCATAGAGCGATTAATGAGACAGCATGGCTTACAAGGTGTCTGGCGTGGTAAGGGCAAGATTACCACCAACAGCCGTGACGACCAGCAGCGCGCTGATGACTTGGTCAATCGCAACTTCAAGGCGCATCGTCCTAACCAGCTTTAGGTAGCGGACTTCACCTACATCAAGACAACGAGCGGCTGGGTATATACTGCTTTTGTTATTGATGTGTTTGCTCGCGCTATTGTGGGCTGGAAAGTTTCTAATCGCATGAACACCGATATGGTAATGGCGGCATTGAACCAAGCAATAGCAGATAGAAACAATCCCAAAGACGTGATTCATCATAGTGATCGAGGGGTTCAGTACTTATCTATTCGCTATACTGATAAGATGAAAGACTCTGGCGTGATTGCATCTGTTGGCACAACAGGCGATTCATACGACAATGCATTGGCTGAAACGGTCAATGGGCTGTGCAAGTCTGAGGTGATTCATTATTTAAAGCAGAACTGGACTGGTGTGAATGATATTGAACTGGCAACCCTTGAGTGGGTAGATTGGTTCAATAAAACACGACTGCATAGCACGATTGGTTATGTGTCACCCTTTGAGTTTGAAAAGCGGTATTATGATAATTTGACCCTGTCGGGTATTGCTGCCTGACTCAAGTAAATCACTCTCCGATAGAGTCGGGGCGGTTCAACGGAAATTCATACGTTTTTTTATTGTTTATCTGTTAGTGATAATGGCTGTTATTATATCTATTCTTAATATGGATTAGGGTCTCTATATATATTTGTTTAAACTTGCCCAAATAACATTACGCCATGTATTAATGAAGGGCCTAAGAATACCATAAATAATCCCGCTAAAATCATTGTTAAACTAGCTATAACGCCCTCGTCCTCATTGCGCTGACTTGCCCGGGCTGTACCAAAACCGTGTGATGCATTACCAAATGCGATTCCATTTGCAAGATGTGAGCGAATACGAAAAAAAGTCAAAATCATATCTCCTAAAATCATTCCCACCATCCCTGTAATCAAAGTAAACAATGAAACTAAAGAGGAAGATCCGTGAATTTTTTCAGATAAGTCTAACGCAAATGGTGTCGATATTGAACGGGCCATCAAGCTATAGGTCAAGGTCTTATCAAAATGGAACAAACCAGTGAATAGGTATATGCTTAAGACTCCCACCACCATCCCAACAGTTATAGAAGCGGTCAAAGCCAAAGCATGTTGACGTATTAAACGACGATATTCATAAATAGGTATAGCAAACGCAACCGTTGCGGGGGCAAGTAACTGCACAATCCAAGCTGTATCCTTCCAATAAGTATCATAAGAGATATTAAAGATAATCATTAATGAAAGCGTTATTACTGGAACCGTGATAGCTGGGTTTAGCCAAGATTTTCGATAGCGCACATAGATTACTTTAGCCATATAATAAGCAGCTAATGTCCAAATGAGACAAAGGATTGACCAGACATTCATTGTAAATCCTCACGCATTATCATTATTTTTTAGGTTTAATTGGGCTTTATGAATCTGATGTCGATACAATCTACGTTGCAAACGGTGCACCATAATAAAAGTTAATGCTGAGCTTAACATCACCATCGCGGTACTTAAGATAATCGTCAGCATTAATTGCCAGCCCTTACTGATAAATAGCGCCTTGTATTGAAGTATTGACATCATAAGTGGGATAAACATTAATACTAATTCACCCAAAACAAATTTTGCCCCCAGTCTGACCCAGTTAACCTTAATAGCACCACTCATTAATAATACCAGCATTAAAAACACTCCTAATACGCCTGAGGATACGGGTAGATGCAATAACTCAACCAATATCGCAGCACAATACCAGACAGCTGCGATAATAGCGCATTGCATAAGGACATGAAGCCATGATTGGCGACAGAACTGTTGAAGTCTAAGTTTTTTTTCAGCTACAAAGGATAGGGATAAGCGAATATTAGGATTACGCATAATAATTGTTGTTTGTTGATTAGAGACTACTTATTATAAAAATACCCTAGTCATAAATTATGAATTATATTTTTATTTTTATTCCCAATTCCTATAATAAATTTCATTATCCTTCCTAACCATGGTTTATTATTCATGATAACTTTGAAACAATTACGCTGCTTTGTGACAGTCGTAAAAACAGGTGGGTTTCTTCAAGCCAGTATTCAACTCAATTTAACCCAACCCACCGTTACCAAATCCATCAGTAACCTTGAAGAATATTTAGGCGTAGCTCTGTTTGATAAGCCGTTGACTCATAGAAAAAAGCGGCTAGTTAATTTAACGGAAATTGGCGAACACCTCTATATTCAAGCAGTGGATATCTTACAAAAGGCAGATAATCTTGAACAAACAGTAGTAGATTATCAGCAATTAATAGGTGGTAAGTTGCGTCTGGGGATTTCACCGTTAGGCAGTGAAATACTAAGCAAAGCTATTTTTAACTTTTACCAAATGCATCCTAGTATAGAAACCTCACTTATCGAAGATGGTGCTGAGTCACTTAAGCAGGCCCTTCTAGAGGGGCAACTTGATGTGGCAACATTGATGAAGCCGATTGACGATGATTTTGACTACTCGTCGATATGTTGCTATCCAGTGGTGGTCGTAGCAAATAAAAACCGTATGGGTAAGCGAAAAACCAAGGTAACACTTAAGTCACTATCAAATGCACCCCTAATTTTATTTACCTCCAATTCATCATTTACTCCAATGATTATAGAAAACTGTCAATCACTAGGTTTTGAACCTAATATTATTTGCCAAACCAATCAGTGGCACTTGCTTCTTGACATGGTAAAACAGGATATGGGTGTGACTCTTTTGCCTCAATATTATACTCAAAAGTTGGATTTAACAGGATTAGTCTGCTTGCCACTAACCCAACCTCAGTTAAAATGGGAGCTTGTCATGGCTTGGCGTCGTCATCGCTTGCTTACACCAAGTATGCGAGCTTGGCTTGATAACATAAGAAAAAATATATAACCAGGCCTTGATAATGAACCGCCCCGACTATGTCGGAGTCTGGTTTACTTGAGTCAGGCAGCAATACCTGACAGGATTAAATTATCATAATACCGCTTTTCAAACTCAAAGGGTGACACATATCCAATCGTGCTATGCAAACGGGTTTTATTAAACCAGTCCACCCACTCAAGGGTTGCCAGTTCAACATCGTTCACACCAGTCCAGTTTTGCTTTAAATAATGAATCACCTCAGACTTATAAAGCCCATTGACCGTTTCAGCCAATCTGCTTCATCTTTAAAGGTTTCTACAACCACAGAGAAAATATCGTCCCAAACCTCATCATTTGTCAAAAATGGATAATCCTTCAGTAGCTTATTACTTTTAGCACCTTTATTTTGTAGCATGCTGCGAATGATTCTATCGGCATAGCTGTTGGGCATCTCAATAATCTCTTTTATCGCCAGTCGTGCATGGTCATGTTGTCTTAGGTACTGCGACTCGTTATGCATCTCTTTTTCAATAACATGAGCAATCAATCCTGATAAGTACTGAACGTGAGGCGTTAAGTCCATAAAGCGCCACCCCGGTTGAATAAGGTGGCTGTCTTCAAAATTTAAGTTTGAGCGAATACCATCAGGGTAAGTAACCGCCTGTTTATCAAAGCTGTAATGATCACGGATTTGCTCCATAAGTGGCACGGATAAACGGTCTAAAATTTTATCATACGCATGACGGTCTGAGGGATGCTCAGCGATGGCTTGCGATATAGGTAGGATAATCGGCTCATGAATGACCTGGTCGCGTCTGAGTACATCGTTAATTAAGAAGCGATGTACGCGGCCATTGCCATCAGCCAGCGGATGAATATACACAAAAGCAAAGGAAGCAACCGCACTACGTATCAGTGCCGATTGTCCCTCGGTCTTTTCCATAAATGCCAGTAACCCTTTGAGCTTTTCAGCAATGTCATCAGCAGGTGGCGCGATATAGTGCACAATCTCTTTAAAGCCATTGACCTGAGTATGCGACACAAAAACTGGTGATTGACGGATGCCGTACTGCTGAATAATAGTTTTACTACCCAATATCTCTTGTTGCAACTCTGCTAGCGACTCAGGATCAAGCGGAATATCGCCCTTGCCGGTACGCCGTGCCATTACATCGGCGAAACGTTCAATACGTTTTAACTCTTTGCCTTCACCTTCTATAGTAAAACTGGCTTTACTCTCTCGTAATGTCATCCATACGGAGGCACGCATCAGTAAGTCTTGCCCAAATTCATCGTTCAGCTTGTCAACCATTGTGGCAATATCGAGTGCAGCGGCTTGCGTAAACAACTCTGTTTTCACCAGCATCGGATAGAAATGACGGGTTCCTGCTAGATTGTCATTGATACGCCAACGAGCGTTCTTGATGACATGCACAGGGCTTGAAGTAACCTGCTTCTTAGCATCTAAAGCGTCCACATAATTACCGCCTAAATTACTCGGTACTGCTAACTGCTGACCCATGAGCCATTCATACAAGAAAGCCATTCTACGGGCATAGCTGCCTGTGGGCTCAGCGTTTACCCATGCTTGTACGTCATTAGCCCCTATCTGCTCAAACAGACGAGTCAGTAACTCCAAATTCAGTACTTCATGACGCATGTGAAACTGTAAGTGGGCAATGATAGTGTCCAGTGGCCGCGCAGTTTCCTGATAAGCGTTATGGATGACATCACCGTCTTTATAGGTTTGCCTGCGCCCACCGATACTACTGCTGACATATAAAGGCGAAACCAGCTCGATGCTTGCATGACGGATAAGCCATGCTGCGCCAATAGGGTCTGAGGTAGGGGTGTTCATCATGAGTGGCTCAAGCGATTATAGATAAGCCATTTTGCAGAAAAGCGATTATGAATGCAACATAATGGTTATTATTAAGCCTTACTGCATGAGATCGATTTTTATATGACGCTGTGATACCTTTAAATAAAGATTAAATGATATATTGAGTGGACATAGTGGATCGAAATTGGATGGGATAAATACACCGTTCTTAACATAGCTATGTAGTAATAGAGCACCTATTTCTGTAAATAACGTCTTCTTTCCTCGCTTGCAAAGCCTTATATATCAACTGTTTACAAATAAAAATAAAGTATTAGATATTCCTAATCAAATGGCCGCCTATTTTTAAATTGGTAAGTTCACTTATTACTATAGGTTAATGATAGGGTGCTTAGAGTAGGGAAGCTACTTTATAAATAGTTAGATGGCTATTATCAAAACGTATTGACTAATGAAGGTTGAGTAACGGGGGCAGTATTTGATCAGTTACAGAACTCGTATCAAATTGAACACTCTTACCCTCAAGTGTCTTTATGTTTATGGCAGACTTGTTATAAGATCCA
>NZ_JAFCVA010000029.1:0-9272 GCF_049896785.1 Psychrobacter sp. TWP2-1-2
ACAGATAGAATTGATAAGGGTGTGGATCGCTAGCGTCATAGCGGTTGATAGGTTGCCCCTAGTTTATAATTTAGATGGTTTTTTGACTTGGACAAATAATAAGAAGTTAATGATTTTCCATAGAGAGAACTTAACGTACATTAGAGTATTTTGACATAACCATTGGTTTTTCTACTTCACCATCACGTTTTAATCATAGTTCTACTATTAAGGCTATACCATGAGCATTATAACTGAAACGCTTTTTTCAGAAAACGAAACCGCTAACAGTAAGCAAATAGCTATCTTGAAGAAAAAACTCCCTCAATGTTTTGACAAAAATGGTGACTTTCTACCTGAAAAAATAGCTGAAATAATACAAGCTAATAACGTAGATATGGTGAAAGAATCTTATAGCTTGAACTGGCTTGGTAAGTCGTATGCACGGCTTCTAACCAATCTTCCTCCTCAAAAATTAATGACGTCAGATATAGCTCATAATGAATTAGAAAAAAATAAAAACAGCAAAAACGTTTTGATTAAAGGGGATAATCTTGAAGTATTAAAGCAGTTGGCAAATGCTTATAGAGAGTCTGTGAAAATGATTTACATAGATCCTCCATACAATACAGGCTCTGACGAATTTGTGTATCAAGATGATTTTAGTTTTACGTCGAAGCAACTTAGCGAACTTACAGGTATTGACAAGGATGAAGCTGATCGGATTTTAGAGTTCACCGCAAAAGGTTCGAATAGCCATAGTGCATGGCTCACATTTATGTACCCACGCTTATACATAGCCAGAGAATTATTAAAAGACGAAGGAATAGTTTTTATTTCGATAGACGATCATGAACAGGCGCAATTAAAGTTACTTTGTGATGAAGTCTTTGGAGAAGAAAATTTCATTGCTTCTTTACCTTGGAAAGGTCGAGGTGGTGGTGCTGACGATAAAAGGTTACTCCAAAATCACGAATATATTCTTATGTATTCAAAAGACGCTGAATCTTTCACTACAGGCAGAAAGATAAAAGAGGATGAGAAGTTTCCAAAATTTGATGAAGAGAAAAATCGTCATTACAAAACTCAATTGGCTAGGAAATGGGGAAGTAATTCAAGAAGAGAAGATAGACCAAACTTATTCTATTCTGTAGAAAATAAAGAAGGAGTTGTCATCTACCCCAAGTTACCCAATGGAAAGGACGGTTGCTGGCGTTGGAAGAAAAGCCGATTGGATTTCGCTATAGAAAACAATGATGTCGAATATAACAAGCGCGATTCAGATGATGCTTGGGAAGTGTATGAAAAGATTTACGAGCCTTTAGAGGGTGAGTTTAGAACTAAGCTTTACTCATCTTGGTTACAAGACGAGATTTACGATGAGCTATTAGAGATACTGGATGATAACGATCCTAAAAACACCGCTTTTGGAACAAAAGAAGTTAAATCTTTATTTAATGGCTCCAAGGTTTTTAGCTACCCCAAACCAACGACATTGATTTCTATTTTAATGAAAATAGGTTCTTTGAATAATAACGACATAGTATTAGATTTTTTTGCTGGCAGTGGCACTACAGCAGATGCTGTTATGCAACTTAATGCTGAAGACAATGGAAATCGCCAGTTCGTGATTGTACAAATTGACGCACCAACTGACTCCTCGGAAGAAGCTTATAAGCTTGGTTACAAGACAATCTTTGATATTACACAAGCACGAATTGAAAAGGCAGGTCAAAAAATTGAGGCAGACTACACTGATTACCGAGGCGATTTAGGGTTCAAAATATATCAAACAACTGAAGATTTTAGAGTTAAAGCTGATGACACACTTGTCTTGAATAACTTAACTCTCTTTGATGATGTGAGTTTAACTGACGAACAATATCAAAGCCTCCTTACCACTTGGATGCTTTATGACGACAGTAAACTAACTGAGGAAGTTAGCGATATTATATTAGATGGTTACACTGCACACCTGTGCAAGTCACGACTGTACCTGATTGCACCAGACTTCACTATTGCAAATATAACAGCTCTTTTAGAAAGGTTAGATAGTGACAAAGACTTTGCTCCAAATAAAATTGTGATATATGGCAGTAATTTTGACAGCGTCAACCAAATGGAGTTAAACGAAGCCTTAAAAAGCTATGGCAATAAAAAATCTATCGACATCTCATTATTAGTTCGTTATTAAACGATAAATAATTAAGATTTTTTTGAAAAATGATATAAAAAGGCAAGAATTATATGGCAGGCTTTACCTTTGAAAGAAACCTTCCTCATCAGCAGTTAGGTGTGGACGCAGTGTTACAAGTACTACAGTACACTCAACCTCTTGTTTCTAAAAATCTGACGACTAGAAATCAGATCAACCCTGAGCTAACTATAAATTCAGAGGTTTATGCAAATGCTATCAAGTTAGTACAACAAGATCTTAACGTCATTGGCGATAAGATCTTTGATAAAGAAAGCCGAGTATTAGATATCTCGATGGAGACTGGTACAGGTAAGACATACACCTATACCAAAACCATTTACGAACTAAATAGGATTTTCAATCTTTTCAAATTTATCATTATAGTACCCACATTATCTATCAAGGCAGGAACAGTAAACTTCCTCAAAAGCGATGCTTTACTTGAGCATTTTCGTGATGAATATGATGGGCGTGAAATAAAAACATATATTGTCGAAAGTAAAAAAAACAAGAAAAGTAAAAAATCTTACATGCCTCCAGCAGTGAGCCAGTTCGTCAATGCTACGAATAATAATGAGAAGTATATTCATGTATTAATTATTAATTCAGGAATGATCAATTCCTCTACTATTCAGAACGAAACTTTTGATACGGCATTGATTGCCGAGCAGTACAACGTTCCGATTCAAGCATTACAAGCTATTAAGCCGATTGTGATATTAGATGAACCGCACCGCTTTCCTACAGCTAAAAAAACTTGGACTAATATAGAAAACCTCAAAGCCCAATATATTATTCGATATGGAGCGACTTTCAACGATAACTATGAAAACCTACTTTATCGTCTTACTGCTGTTGATTCATTCAATCAAGATTTAGTTAAGGGCATTACCGCGTATATTGAAACCATGGAAGGTGGTGACGATGCCTCACTAAAGCTGGTAAGTATTAATGACAAAAAACATGCTATTTTTGAGCTAAATCAAAACGGCAAAAAAAAGCGTCATAGCTTAGAAAAAGGAGAATCACTTGCTATTGCTCATAGCGCCATAAGTGACTTGATTATTGATAACCTTAATACAACCAAGGTTGTGCTTAGCAATGGTGTTGAGTTAAAAAAGGGCGATAGCATTAATCCTTATTCGTATCATGAGACTCTTGAAGATAATATGATACAAAAAGCGATTAAAGAACATTTCAAGCTAGAGCAAAAGTATTTAACGCAAAGACCACGCATTAAACCTCTTACTTTATTTTTTATTGATGATATTGCAGGTTATCGAGATGGGAATAATTTAGCAGGTAGCTTAAAAACTCGTTTTGAATCTTTGGTCATTGCCGAAGCCAAAAAATACCTTGAGCATGAAACAGATGAGTATTATCGTCAGTACTTACAACAAACTATAGATGATATCAGCCTAGTGCATGGTGGTTATTTTTCAAAAGATAATAGCGAAAAAGACGAGAAAATTGAGAAAGAGATTAATGATATTCTTCATGATAAAGAAAGCCTTTTATCGCTAGATAATCCTAGACGCTTTATTTTTTCTAAATGGACTCTGCGCGAAGGTTGGGATAACCCTAACGTCTTCCAAATTTGCAAGCTACGCTCTAGTGGTAGCAATACATCAAAGCTTCAAGAAGTTGGACGAGGCTTACGTCTGCCAGTTAATGAACATATGGCACGAGTCAAGGATGGGGATTTCTACTTAAATTATTTTGTTGATTTTACCGAAAAAGATTTTGTTAAAACCTTAACTGAAGAAATTAACGCTACAGCCACAGCAGTAGAGATACCGGACACTTTGACTGATGCTCTTAAAGAACAAATAGCTGCACAGTATGGGATAACGAAACGCGTATTAGCAAATGAACTATACGATGAACAGATTATTGATGATGATGATAAGTTTATAAACAACGGCTATGCTCGATTGAAGGAAAAGTACTCTAACGCATTTCCTGATACCTTAAAGCCCAATAAAGTGGAAGTAAAAGGTGAGAAATCTCGTCAAGTTACCAAAATGAGAGTTGGTGAATATGATGAACTACGACAGTTATGGGAGCTAATTAACCAAAAAGCTGTTTTAGAATATAACATTAAAGATGAGCAGCAATTCTATGATTTATTCATGGAGTATTTGAGTAGAGAAAGTACCTCAGATAGCTTCAAATACACAGGTGTCCTTACCCAAAAAGTAAAACTGCACATTCATAATGATAAAGCAGATTTTAGTATGGACTATGAAGAAGATACCAATTTTTCAAAATTAAGTACCATGACCTATGGTAATTTTCTACAACAGTTATCAGAAAAAGCGTTTATAAAAATAGCGACTCTACATAGGGCATTCGTGACCATTAAAAGTAGCGAGAATAGATTAGATATCACTGATTACCTTAACAATCAAACCATAAGAAAGTTGACGAGTGGATTTAGAGCGTATCTGTTTCATAATGCCTTACAGAAGCTAGAGATTAAATATAAAAGTGTTTCCAACCAAGTTCATCCATCTAAATTTACAGATGAGCAAGGTAAACCTTTAACTGAAGTAAGTACCCATGATCTAGGTACGCAATACGAAGATACTAGACCAAGTGACAAGTATCTATTTGACGATATCTTCTTTGACTCATCACTTGAAAAGCAAAATATTAGAGAAAATATCGAGTCAGTGACGGTTTTTAGCAAAATTCCTAAAAACTCTATTAAAATCCCAGTAGCGGGTGGTTATACATACTCTCCTGATTTTGCCTATATTATCAAAACCAGTGAGGGAGAAATTTTAAACTTTATAATTGAAACAAAAGACGTCAAAGCTACTGAAAACTTACGCAATGAAGAGCAGCAAAAAATAAAGTATGCCGAGAAGTTTTTCAATCGCTTAAACGGTACAGACGGCTTATCTCTAAATTTTGTTACTCAGTTTCAGGATAAACGTATTATCGATATAATTAAAAAGGCACTAGATAACTCAGTCTAAACTCATCTAATAATCAAGATATTCTCTAATTGGACGTTTCTTAAACTGTGATGCGTCCTTTTTTAGTCGATTAATCATTTCAAACTCCCATCCTTGCTGCGACTGCCCAGCTAGGCTAGTAGGGCTTACTAAATGGTTGTACTCCGCCATAAAAGTTGGATTGCGAGCAATACGCCCTAACTGCTTATCGTTTAGTCCGTCAACCGTAAACATATCTGCTGTATTAGTGTCACGTTCTATTTTGCCCTCAGCCTTGCTCTTGATGGTTTTTGCTTTTGGCTTGAATTTTATTTTTAAATGCGTGAGCTTAAATCCTTTACCCGACTTACCATTCTTATCTGTCAAACTATAACTAGCCGTATACAGTGATTTTTCGTTAATTTCATCAATCGCAACATCCAGTACGCGCTTTCTAAGGTCTTTTACTGCATCATATTTATCTGTTAAATCAAGCATTTCCCTAAAAGCAGCAAGGGTAGATATAACAAACCCTGTATCACGCCATTGCATCATCATAATGTAAACTCTAAAACTATAAAAACTGCTAAATCCTGCCATTTCATCAAGTTTTAATTGAGTGAAATGCTGTCGTAACTCACTAATATACGGAATGATATCAGCATGAAAAATTATTCTAGCCATGATGTTGTCATCTGACTTCGCAATCATAGGTAAGCTATCTAACAGATTATGCTTTTTTAACTGTCGTATAAAATCATCATCATATTTTGAATTAGGATATTTTTTCTTCAATTCTTCAAAAATATCGGTTTTGAAGTGCAATATATTATGTACCCAATGCGTACCAAGCACACCGATAGGTGTATCAATGAAAATCTTTCTATCCAATAAATCACTACAAGCAGAACGAATTTCCCTAGCCACATTGTTAGGTTCTACACCTAATCTAATAAAATCCGCCTTAGTAATATAATAAGGCTTCATTGGATCAAGTGGCGCAGACTCTTTATCTTTCTCCCCTTTCGGCATTTGAGCAATAGCAATCAAAATTAACCGTATCTCATTCACTGATAATTTGTAAGAAGCTCTAATCATATCGTTATTGAGCGTGAGCAAAGCCTTTTCATCTGATTTTTCATAATCCATAATAATCTCAATTTCAATCAAGTAAAGGACTTATTATATACTGTCCCTTACTCCACATCAATACGTCCCTTACTCCACATCAATACGTCCCTTACTCCACATCAATACGTCCCTTACTCCACATCAATACGTCCCTTTCTATCCTTTGAAAGCTACGGTCAGTAAGGCTCACAGAGGGGCTAATAACTCTTTAATAACTTCTTAAAAACATATACAAAGGAATTATTTTTTATATTTAAAAAAATAAAGATAAAAAGACTAAAGGATGGCAAATTACTGACTACTCTTATTACTATTTAGATGACCAGTAACTTGCAAATAAAGCCTTGTCACTCTCACGAGTTAAGAAGCTCTCTAATTCATCTGTAATAAATTTTTTGCTTAGCTTATCTGTTTCTATCAAATGCTCAACCATAGCACCCATCAATATTTTTCGCTTACTATCCTGCTTACGATTGAGCTTACTCTTGGCTACATGCTTTCGTTGCTTAATTGCTTGTATCCGATTTTCATTTTGAGTGATGTATGTATCTAGCTTATCAAGATGATCTATCATCTCAGTCAGCCATTTATTTTTCTTTGGATTATCTTTCTTAACAGCAGACCGAACCGATCTCATTTCAGCCAATAAACTATCACGGTTAACCAACATCTTAGCTAACTGATCTTCTAGTTCCTTCTGTATTTTAGACACCTAACTAGCTCCTTCCCTTGTATAAAACCTAAAAATAGCAGCATAAATGAGGTACAAGGGCGCACTTATGCAAACTATGATAAACTCACCTTATCGGTGAGCTTATCATAGTTTGCAGTGCGACAAGGGGAAATCCCCCTGTACCCCCAAAAGCCAAACCAAGCAACCTTTAAATACTCATTTTTCTGCTGAAAAATGACAAAGTAAGGCTGAATATTATGCATGATACTTTCATATATTTCATGAATGCTTACTTTTATCAAGATTGGCAATCCGAGTACTCAGGAACGAGAGTAGATGATACAAACGTCCTTATTCGTTTTGTTCAAAATGAGAATCTTGAGATAGTAACCAACTTAGTTACCGATATTAAATACATTTTGAGCAACGACTTGGCAAAACAAATTTTTGATACTAATAATTTTGACTTCAATCCGCTGTTATATGGCTATAGCAGCGAAAGAGAATGGTTTGAAGTGACTTATAAGAAACTCATTTCTGAAATCAAGTAATACAAGATAAGGTTTAATCAGTAATTCATGGCGATCTATCATTTATCCGTCAAAACGTTTTCACGCAGCAATGGACAATCTGCTACCGCAGCTGTGGCTTATCGTGCCGGTGCAAAAATTCGTTGCGACCACGAAAGGCGTGACCATGACTATTCAAAAAAACGTGATGTGATACATAGTGAGATATTTTTGCCACCCAATGCCCCCAGTTGGGCAACTGACCGTCAGCAGCTTTGGAATGAGGTAGAGAGAGCCGAAAAGCGCAAAAACAGTACGGTAGCAAGAGAGTTTGAGGTGGCGTTACCGAATGAACTCAATGAGCAGCAGCGTATTGCACTGGTGCAGGACTTTGCCAAGCAGATCGTAGCAAGACATGGCTGTGCTGTAGATGCTCATTTGCATGATGATAAAGGTTCGTATAAGAGTAAAGAGAACCAACACGCACACATCATGCTAACGACAAGGCGATTAGAGCCAGAAGGTTTTACTAAGAAAACTCGTGAGCTAGACGAGAGAAAAAGCGGTGAGGTGGTCTATTGGCGTGAACAATGGGCGAAAACTGCTAATGAGCATTTACGTGAATATGGCATAGAGATTGACCATAGAAGTTTGAAAGATCAAGGCTTAGAGCGTGAGCCAACTATTAAAATGGGTGTGGCTGCTAGTGCATTAGAGCGTAAAGGCGTCAAAACAGACCTTGGCGATATCAATCGTGAGGTAGCCAAATATAATAAAGTTCTCGAAACCAATAGTAATGAGAAAATTAACGATATTTTAAGCAAACAGCTTAAACAAGCAACCGAGCTTCATAACAAGCTACAGTTTATCAAGCGTAGGTTGCCCGAAGTTAAAAGAGATATTGCTGAAAAACAGCCTAAGCTATACCAAGCTTTTGATGATCTAGGAATACCAACGGCTGAACCTGAACCGATTAGGAGTGTTGACCATGAGCAAGAACGGGAAAGAATCGAGCCAGTTAGTGAGCGAGTGGATAGATCGCCAAGCGTTGAGAGCGATTCAAATGAGCGAGGACGAGAATTACCGCCAGTTGGTAGCAGCGAGAGCAACGAATTGGGGCAAGGACATACAAGCGAAGTCCGATCAGAGAATAAAGCAGTCACAAGCACCGCACCTAGAGATATAGTAAAACCGCCACAGCAGCCCACAGAACCAATTCAACAGCCAAAAGCACCACAAACCAAAGAAGAAGCCGTTAAAGCGCCTACAGCACCAAATAAAGCCGATGAGATAGACAAAAAGCGGCTAATGGTTAAGGCTTTTGTGCATCGGTGTAAGGAAATGGCAAAGCAAACACATAGGAACCAGTTAGATGCGCTACAAGCACAAGCTAAGCCTATCTATGCTGAAATAGAGCGACTAAAAGATAATGAGCCATGGAATCCCTTTAAAATAAAGGCGTGGCAAGCAGATTTAGATAAGAAAGTAGCTCAGTATAACAAGATTAAGTCATCGTTTGATGATCTAAAAAGTCAGGGCGTAACCGCAGAGCTCATACAAGCAGTTCATGCAGAGGAACACCGTAGAAACCCTACGGAATACCAGTGTATTAGTGCTATGGAAGATGAAGTTGTAGCTTATGAGCAAGAGCAAACTATAGTTTTAAGAGAACAGCGACAACAGCAGTTGGCGTTGCAACGCTACGAAAAGAAAGAAATGAATACAGATAGAATTGATAAGGGTGTGGATCGCTAGCGTCATAGCGGTTGATAGGTTGCCCCTAGTTTATAATTTAGATGGTTTTTTGACTTGGACAAATAATAAGAAGTTAATGATTTTCC
>NZ_JAFCVA010000030.1:0-6920 GCF_049896785.1 Psychrobacter sp. TWP2-1-2
ACTCTCTTGGTATACCTGAGCAGCGACTCATTTTTCTAGCAATTATTGAGGCTAGAGAAAAAAAACAGTTGATTGACGCTAGAGGTGTTCTGCAAATTAAGGCGAAGAGTTATCAAGAACAATTTAAGGTGGAAAAGCATACTTCATACGATGCGTTAAAAAGTGCTACAAGTGGATTGTTTGATGCTCATTTTGAGTATGAAGACATTCATGAACAAACAGGAAAATTAGCTCGCCATGTGATTAGATGGGTGCAAAAAATAACCTATATCGATGCTGCTGGTATGGTGGAACTGCAATTCACAGATGCAGTTATTCCTCTTATAACGAGACTTAGCGAGCAATACACTGAATATGAGTTAAAGCAGGTTAGTGAGTTACAAAGCGAATATTCAATTAGGCTTTATGAGTTAATGATGCAATGGAAAGCAATTGGTCAAACTAACAAAATACCCGTAGATGATCTACGTAGGAAACTAGGTGTTGAGCCTGAACAATATAAGAAAATGAATAACTTTAAAGCTCGAGTTTTAGACCATGCTATCAAACAAATAAATGAGTATACGGACATTCAAGCCGAGTATGACCAACACAAAAATGGACGCGCAATTGCAGGCTTTACCTTCAAATTTAAAGTGAAGAAAGAGAAGAAAAAAATCGCTGTTGTTTCTGAGAAAAGAGATGCAAATACAGCTGATATGTTTACAGTTGATGGGTTAAATGACAAGCAATTAGGGCGTATCGCTCGCAACCCTAGCTTTATCGCCGATTATAATCATTTGGTCAGCTCTACTAGCCCAGCTGGACAAAATGCTACTGAATGGGAGTTTGAAATGACTAACCGTCTAAAAAAAGACCCTTCTCAATTCAAGAAGCGTCCAATCAGGGATTATTTAGAGTATTAAGGCTAGCGGTCTATTATAAGTGGTTCCATTATACCAGTCTGTTTTAAGTGGTCTGTTAATAGGTTTGATATACCCTAGCGAGACCAGTAAAACAGACCATAATTTGAGCTAATGAGTTACCTACGATGGACTATATTAGCGGGACTATTAATTATCTTAAACGATTGCCTTTTAGCTACTAGTCCATGTTATGTCTAATAATGATAGACACTATGCCACTGCTGGCGCCTCTAGTTGTTTTAGGCCAATCGTTCTAAGCCTTCCTTGGTCATCAACTTCTTTAATGACCAACAACCACTCCTCATTAATCGCAACCGTATCGCCTGCTACGGGTGCCATCTTTAAGCTATCCTTAATATATTCAGCCACTGTTTGTTCCCACATATTTTTCGTGTTCAGGCTATCTTCTAGAGATTCGGATTTCATCCTATCGGAAAAGAATGGCACATCTTTAAGCTTGACACTCGGCGATAGCTTCCAATCGCCATAAAAATCATCGATGGCTCTACGGTCTAACGTCGTGTCATTAAAAACATCCGCAATCTGACCGGCATAATCGCCGCTCATGGCATACCAAACGCTATCGCCAAATTTGAGCTTAGTATCTTCATTAATTGCCAAGATTTGCTGACCGCGCACCAAGGCAAAAACATGGATTCCTTCAGGGCTGATGCGCGTAGATATATCCCTCGGATGACGACCAATTGCAAACGCGCCTAACTTTACTTCAAATTCATACAACGTAATGCTTGCTCTATCTGACACCCACACTTCATGCTCTTCTTTTGGGTCCTTATTGTTAGGAATACGCACCTTAAACAAATTGGACATAAAAGGAATGGTCGTCCCTTGTAACACCAACGATAAGACCACCACCCCAAAAGCGATATCAAACAGCATAAAGGCATTGTCCACCCCTGCAATCACGGGCAACATGGCAAGGGTAATGGGTACCGCACCGCGTAAGCCAACCCAAGAGATAAAGCCGATCTCTCTACTTTTAAATTTAAATGGCAAAACACTGGTATAGACCGCGATAGGACGAGCCACTAAAATCATAAAGGCAGCAATGGCCACTGAATAAGGCCAAACTTCAAGAACGTTCGATGGTGTGACCAATAGACCTAATACTACAAATAACACTGCTTGCGATAACCAGGCAAAGCTATCCATCACCCGCATGACGTGCTCAGTTGAGCGTACCTTATGGTTACCTATCAAAATACCCGCGACAAAGACGGCTAAAAAGCCACTTCCGCCTAGTAAGTTGGTGGCAGCAAACACCGCTAAGCCAGCTGACAGTATCAAAATAGCATACATGCCTTCTGCCAAATGTATCTTGGGTAATAACCGAGATAGGAAATAACCGAAGAACAAGCCCATTCCTAGACCAAAGCTAAGCTGCTGTAATAGCAACCCTAAAAAGCCTAGCGCTGTCTGTCCGGCTGGATCTACATTTAAAGCAATCAACCCAGTTACTAACAAAATCGCTAAAGGGTCGTTGGCGCCCGACTCTAATTCAAGCGTGGCTTGTACACGATCATTTAGCTTGACACCGCCATTACGCAATAGTGAAAATACCGCTGCCGCATCGGTTGAACCCACGATTGCTGCCAGTAATAGACCAAAGCGCCAATCGACATCTAGCAGCCAAGTGACGAATACACCCAGTATCATGACGGTCGCAAGTACACCCCAAGTGGCCAGTGTGATGGCTGGTTTTAAGCCAACTCGGAATGATTTAACAGAGGTGCGCAGTCCACCGTCTAGCAAAATACAAGCCAATGCTGCCTGCCCGACAAAATTGGCTATCTCATATTGAGAAAACTCAATACCCAATATACCCTCTTCACCGGCAAGCATCCCAACCACTAAAAACAATAGCAAAAGTGGAACGCCCAAACGCGCCGATAACGTACTTGCCATAATACTGGCAAAAATTAATACTGCTCCTACGAGATACAGGATATTTAAGGTATCCATCTTTTATTAAGCCCTATTTTATAATACTAAGCTGATTTAACCAGAACGGAAGCATCATCTATTCATTGCTTTCAACGGTTAATTATTGTTTTAACATACTTCTTAAGAATAACTGAGCTATGCTTGTCTTTTGGTAAATATATTATTCTATTATTACTAAACGAGTCATGTTATGAAAAAAGAAACGCTGACAGGATTGTCTATTATTACATTTGCAGCATTGTATATTTGGATTCAAACCGACAGTAACCCCTCTGATGAAAAAATCAATACTGAGCTCGAACAAGCTCAAAAAACATCAAAGATAGCATTACTAATGAAGTGCCAAGAAGCGGTACAGCCTAGGCTTGAAGACTTTAAGTCTATGGACATTAAACGCAAAAATATAGACTACAGACGATTAAATAATGGTAACTTTGAAGTTATAACACATTACTACGCTGAAGATAGCTTGGATGCGACTCCGCTGGGTACCGTCAATTGCTTATTCGATAAAGATGGCAATTTATTAGAGACAGCGCAGGTTAAATAACTTTCAGTATAGCTATGGAGCTGTAGTAGATAAGACTTAAATATCACACCATTTGCTCGGCCAGTTTTTAAAGGTCAGTTCAGTTACTAATCTAGGCTATTTTTTTGTTTTTTTAAGTTATATATAACTTCACTCATTAAATCCTTATCTCCCTGTCTAGTCAAAAAATCCAGCAAGTTATCAGCTGTATATTCTTTTAAACCATCTACTGAATCCTTCTCTAGTGTCTCTACAAGAAAAGCCCCCAGTAGAATTTTTTGCCGTGTTAACTTCTTATCCAGCTTCTGCTTCTCTCTATTTATTTTCAGCTCAAGCTCATTAATCTTCTGCTGCTCTTTTAAATCATTACCACCAAGTAAACTCATAACCCTTCCTTATATCATTAAGTTTTTACTCGCCTAACTATAGCAACTTCGCTAATACCTAACAACAGTTTATGATATAGTTAATTGACGGATGTTTAAGTCCCACTGACTAAATGCGAGTTTTCGACTTTACAAATGTTTATCCCTATCGGTCACACATTTATAAAATCAAAACATCGGCAGGGGCAAGCCCCCACACCCCCAGCACTACGAAAAGACGTAGTGCTAAAAAACAAAGGTATGAGTATTTAGAAATGGCTATTTTCATCGCATCGACCAAATCAATATCACGAGGCAGCGGACAAAGTGCGGTTGCTTCTGCGAGCTATCGTGCTGGTTGTGAATTGGAAGATAAGCGATATGGTAAGACCCATGATTACTCAAAAAAGCAGGGGGTGATGAGCGCCGATATTATTTTGCCGACAGTATTGGCTGCTGCCAACGCTGAAATTTCACGCAGTGAGTTATGGAACAAAGCAGAGGATGCCGAGAAGCGAGTCGATGCGCGTGTGGCTCGCGAATGGCTGGTTAATCTACCCCATGAATTAAGCGAGCAAGACCGAAAAGAGCTAGCACATACCTTCGCCCAGACCTTAGCAGACCGTTACGGCACCATTGCCGATTGCGCCATTCATGAGCCAACTCAAAAAGAGATCGATCGGGGCGCAGACCCTCGAAACTTCCACGCTCATATCCTATTCACCACGCGCACCGCAGCGCTTGACGGTAATCACGAGATCATACTAACCGACAAAGCCAGTATTGAGCTGTCAGATAATAAGCGGCGTTCGCTTGGCATGGCACGCGTCAGCCATGAGATTAAAGAGGTTCGCCAAATATGGGAGCAGATCGCCAACGAAAAACTAGCCGAGCATGACCATAAACTGATTGATAGTCGCAGCTATGCCGCGCAAGGGATTGATATTGAGCCACAACTCAAAATGGGATCAGTCGCTACCAAGCTGGAACGTGACAAATACGAGCGAGAGCTAAGAAAAGCTGAACAAGCCAAAGAAGAAGGTAAGCATTACGAGATTGATAAAACGCCAGCAACACAGCTTGGCACTATCAACGAGATAATCAACGAGCGTAACGAGCTGGTATGGGGCGTAGAGCTTACCAAAAATCAGATCGTGAATGATGCCGCTGATGCCATTATCTTGAATGGTCATAAGATTGAAGACGTTGAACACAGCACAGCAGATGAACCGATAAAAGAGCCTGAACCACTAAGTGTGCCAAAGCCTAAAGCCCCCACGCTCGATGCGGTGGCAAAAGCCATGGCAATGGCTCAGGGCATTAAGACTAAACGCGCAGATGAGCAAAAACAAAAAGAGGTGGAGCTAGAGCAGCAAAGGCAGCGCGAGCTTGCCGAACAACAAAAACGTGAACAAGCCGAACGTGAGCGCATTGAACAGGCACGAGCCGACAAAGCAAGGCAGCTTGCGCTTGAAAACAAGCAATTCCTTGCTGACAAAAAAGCGCTGTATGCATCTGTAATGGCACAATTAGAACAGCATACGCAGAAAGGGATTGATCCAAACAGCAAGACCGGCAAACTTATTTTAGCGATTTCAGTCGCTAATGAGGTCATGCACAGCTTCAATCAATACACAGACAACCCAGACACCACACAGAGACAGCGCGAGCTTGCGTCAAATGAGCGTGGCGCGTTAACGGACTTAGTGAGCGACAAATCACAGCAAGCACTGAATGAGATCAAAAACCTACACTACACCAGTGAGCGTAAAACGCACACAGCAGCCCTACAAGACGTTTTAAGTGAATTTATAGACAATCACAGCCCAACCATCGAAAAAAACCAGCAGCAAGCGCTACAGAGCGTCCAAAAAGATATTACAGACTACAGTAACGAGATAAACCGCAGCCGCAGCTATGGATTAGGAAGATAAAAAATGTCAGAGACCCCCAACCTTGAAGACCTACTTGCCGCCATTGCAACGCTCACCGAGCATAATACGGCCTTGTTAGAGAGGATAGAGGAAAAAGACCAAGCTTGTAAACGATCTCATAGCCCAGCTCAAAGATTATCAAGAACGAGAAAATGTCATCAAATCAGCGATTGCTATTGGTGCAGCTAAAGAGGTTAGCAAAGAAGTTTCTGCGGTGCTGAATCACTATCATAACCAGTTAACACAAGGCGTGGCTGGTCATGTTGCTAAGGCCAATCATCACTTAGTACAAACTGTAAACCTAGCCACCACCAGTATTAATGATTTATCCATATTATCATCAGATATGAAAAAAACCTTTGATGCTAACTTTAAGAGTTTGAGCTTCTTTGCGACTGAGTTTCAAGATCAAAATCGGCAGTTAGCTAATGATGCCAAAAACATATTAACCAACGTTAGAACAGAAGCTAAAGAAGGCGCTAAACAATATACCAAAGCGCTATCGGATGAATTTGCTAGATCACTAAGCTGGAAGGCTTCTGCTCTCGTAGGTGGTATCTGTGCTTGCATATTTGCCCTTACGTTATTATCTGTTTTACTACTTGTCCCTAGCAAAACAGAAATAGCTCAACGTGAGGCTGATTATCAGCGTTTAGAGAAGGCTGTTGTCGTTGATAATGTGGTTAGAGGTCAAGATGGTTACTATGCGAGAGTTAAGCCAAAATCTTGTTTTATAGGTACAGATAGATACCAATACTGCAAATTTAGATAGATCAAAGCGCTTATCTTTTTAGTTAATAAAAAAAGAAAAAAGGTTTTTAATGTTTTTAAAGCTTTTAAAAGCTTTTAAGCCCTCTCTATCCCTTGCTAATAAAGGCTTGTAGCCTTGATAAGGCTACGTCTATCGACCCATAAGGCTACGTCTATCGACCCATAAGGCTACGTCTATCGACCCATAAGGCTACGTCTATCGACCATAAGGCTACAACATTATACATATTGTAGCTTTATGGGTTATAGTGCTAATACCATTTACTATGGAAAGTATGAAATGAGCGATAAAAAGTTAATAACCAAAGATAATAAATTAATCAGTGCTAGCTACTCTCTTGGTATACCTGAGCAGCGACTCATTTTTCTAGCAATTATTGAGGCTAGAGAAAAAAAACAGTTGATTGACGCTAGAGGTGTTCTGCAAATTAAGGCGAAGAGTTATCAAGAA
>NZ_JAFCVA010000031.1:0-6471 GCF_049896785.1 Psychrobacter sp. TWP2-1-2
TATGATTCAGTAAAGCGACTATCAACGACATATTTGTCTAAATCTATTGTTGACCTAAAGTTAGGCATTGAAATGATTGATTATATTGAAACGCCAACTGATGGAGTCAAAAAGCTTAGGAATGATTTTTCTTACTTTTCAGGAATTGATGAAGATATCAGCGAAATTGATTTAAAGCTTAAGAGTAGTTTAATCACAGACGATGAAGTCGAAGTCAGTAAAACAATTGAGTTTTCAAACAAGACAAAACTCAAGATAGTAGTGGATTCTGACATAGAGAATTCTTCTACAAAAAACATAATAACAGCTGATATAGAGCTAAGTGTAACTGAAAAAGATACAGGATATATCAACCCTGTTAAAAATATAGATATCTTAAAAAGAAGCTTGTTAAGTATCGTAAAAGAGGAGCTTTGTTATGAGTCAAATATCAAAGAATAATATTCTATCTTCTATAATGGTGATGGAGCATTATCAAGCGAACTTTAAGAAATGCGAAATTAACAGCATGGAAAGATATAGCGATTATTTTGGTATGGAACAGGAAAGCCGTTCTTTATTAAATGACAATCATATGTACAAAATATACCTTTTTGAGAAAAGAAACGAGGGTAGAAAAGCTTGTACTTATGCATCTATACTGATGCATTTTGCCGTGCGTTATGAATCTGTAGATACTATTGATACTTTTTTGGCGTCTTTAGATAAGAACGCTATGACTTCATGGTCTCTTATGGCTTTATTAAGAACTACTTATAGTTATCGCCGTCGCATCAGTCAATGGGACAAACTCTACAAAGTAACTTATGACCAAATCGAAGAAGAAGGTTTGAGTCCTAAAAGAGAGTTATACGGATTAGACGCCTGAAATATATGAAAAATCATAAAATAAATCTAGGTAAAGATCTATCTAGTAAAACAGATGATGATAGTTTGGGACTTTTTATTAGGCGCGCAAATTATAATCCCGATGTAAAGCATACAGGCTTTGTATTTTTAGATAATGAAAATAGCAAACCAATAAGAGCTCATCTTACAAGCCGTTATGAGTTTGACAGAAAAAAGCTTAAAGGCTATGGAGTTCTCTGGCTCGACTTTGTTTCTGAAAGAAATGCTGCAATCATAACAGCAGAGTTAAGGACACTTGCTCTTAAAGAATCTGACATGCTATATGGCATAACCAATTATGGTGGCACTACGTTCCAAGATGGCGTAACTATTCCCAATCCCGATGTGAGGGGAGATAGTCTAACTTGCGCAACATTTGTACTTTGCATGCTTGAACAATTTGGTTTTAATGTTGTAGATAGAGATAGCTGGATAGTTTCAGATGAAGATACTCAATGGCAAAAAGGTATGATTGAGATACTAAAAGAACATCTACAACCAGATTTTTATGAAATACAGAAGGAAAACATAGGTAAAGTCGTAAGGATTCGACCAGAACAGATTGTTGGAGCCTGTGGGGTTTTTGATTATAGTCCTGTTAAATATGATGAAGCTTGTGAAGCAGGAATTATAGTTCTAGATGAGCTTGATAAGCTGGCATAGCTATAAGGTTTGTTGTCTAATAATGAGCTTATCCCAAATTTTGTGTATGTATTAATTTGATGTAAAAAACAGTTACACAAAGCTTGGGAAAGGCTCGAGATCATACGTTTCTACTTTAAGCCTTTAAATAATTTAGCTTTCACATATTTAATCCCAGCAGCTTGTTGCATTTCTATCCAGCTTTCATAGGATGTGTTTGTTTGAATAAACTGCTCCCATTCCTGATCTGGGATGGCTGCAAAATCTTCTTTTGACTCCACTTTGAACCCAGAAGCCTCTACTAGCTCCTCAAAATTAGAATATTGGCTGCAACTAGATATAAAACTAGGATTCATAAGAGCATCCAGTGAGATACTATCAGTATCAGATAACCCTGAGACGTTCTTCTCCAATTTATCAAAACCTTTTAAATCAAGTTTCATGATTTTTTCCTCGTGTTTATAAGCTTTGTATGGCTTGTATAATTTTGAACAATTAAAGTTACCATAAAAAGACGCTGTAACTATAGTTACACAGAATTTGGAATGGTCTCAATAAACTTACTAAATACTAATACTTAAGGTACTCACGAATAGGACGCTTTCCAAACTGGGCAGCATCTTTTTTAAGACGGTTAATCATCTCAAATTCCCAATCCTTAGTGTTTTGACCTGCTGGGCTAGTAGAGCTAACCAAGTGATTGTAATCTGCCATAAAGCTAGGATTGCGAACGATACGTCCTAACTGCTTATCATTTAACCCTTCAACCGTAAACATATCTGCTGTATGTACGTCTCTGGCATCCTCTATTTTTGCTTTCTTCGGTTTATCTTTAGCTAGCACTTTAAATTTAAAGCCTGTAATCGTTCTACCCTGTTTTACTTGTGAATAACTGACTTTAATATCCGACTTCTCATTAATTTCTTTGACCGCAAGGTCTAGAACTCTTAATTTAAAGTTACCCATACGCTTATATTCATGAGACTCAATACCCAACTGGTCTCTAAACTTATCAAGCTCAAACAAAGGCGTATTTTTAGCAGCTACCCACTGTACTAGCAGCTCATAGAGTCTCACAGAGTAAATACTATCCATACTTGCAGTTTGCTCAAGCAAATATGAAGTGAAAAAATCTTCCGCACCATCAATCCGGCTAATCCCATTGACTACAGCAAGTGTAAATACTAATTCAATAGCGCCTTCATCATCAAGATAAGTAACTTGCTGAACCCATCGTGATTTAATAAGCCTTCCTCTCTCATCTATATAACTAAAACGCCTGTTGAATAAATTTTCCTCAGCATCTTTCATGCGCTGATAACCATTCTGCCTCGTTGTCTCAAAAATTTCAGCATAACGTAAAGCATCAATGCGTAATGGCTTGTCGGTACTTAACCCTGTATTGGTTTCTCTGGCATCTACTATCGCTAATTGAATAATACGAATCTCAGGTAATGATAGATTTTGTAATGCTGAATTCAGCTGATTTGTTTTAACGACTAAGTTACCCTTCGACATCTGATTCATCCATAAATTTGATAATAGCTACATTATCATAATCACGTATATAAAACTACAATAAAAAATAAGTAGATTAATGGTAACTAGAAGTAGTCATATGGGTAACTAGAAGTAGTCATATGGGTAACTAGAAGTAGTCATATGGGTAACTAGAAGTAGTCATATGGAAGCCGTATCCCTTGATGGTAAAGGGTTGTAGCGCACTTAAAAGCATTTAAAAGCATTTAAAAGCATTAAAAGCATTTTTGGTTGTTGATAAGTGATAAAAAAGAAGAGAATCTTATAGTATCTAATCTATCTAAATTTACACCAAGTTTTACCATCTTTTGCTTTGAAGCAAGTTGAATAAATAACATCTGCATAATAACCATTTGTTCCTTTAGCAACATTGTCAGCAACTTGAAATCTTTCTAACTCAACATAATTGGCTCTGCGTTCAGCAATATCTGCCTTGCTAGGAATAAAAAGCCAAGCTATAGCAAAAGTTATTAATATCAACCCTAAGCAAATAGCACCTAGCATACCAGTCATTTTCCAAGTCAAAGCAGCTGTAAAATCATGCCCAATATCATTTAATTTATCTTCTGTATCTTCCACAACCTTGTTCAAAGTTTTATCTACGTTCTCTCGTAACTCCCTACTTTGAGTATCGTAAGTGTCCTCATATAGTTTAAAAAAGCCCTGTCTACTCTGAAATTCAGTTTTTGAATTATGAGCAGCGGTCTCAAGATCCTTGAATTGCTTTTCAATCTTAGTGGCAACCGTTGAGAGCTGTTTGGTTGCTGTATCTATATGCGTGGTAAAGCCTTGATCTATCAGCGCATGATAGGTTTTTTGGTTTTGCTGAAAGGCAGCATTAATATTATTTTTGAGTGCCTGACTGGTGTTATCTATGATCAGCTGTTCTTTATCGTGATAGGTTTTTAATAGCCCAGTGAGCTGCTTTATCATTGCTGATATTTGCTGTACGTGCTCATTGTTGGTTTTACCCTGATTCTGACTGTCTGCTAACAGTTCTTGCTGCTGTTCTATGAGTGCGTGAAGGGTGAGTACCAATTCTTCTATTTCAATCGACTGGGCGTTGTCGGTCATATCTAAAATCCTAGGGTCATGCCACGACTTCGATTAATATCATGGCTATGGTCATTAATGGCTACTGAGACGCTCTGTAGGTGCTCCTGCTGCGTTTCAGAGAGGTTTTGCTTATGCTCAGGTACCATAGCATCAAATACGCCCTTTAATGCCGCTGTATTGGCCTTTTGCGACACGGTGTGTCGCGAGTTTTTTACATTCTCTAATGCCGATTGCGAATGTGAGATAAGATCATTGCCTAAACGCTCATACTGTAGCTCTGCAAGCGTTTTTTGGTGCTTGGTGGTACTAGGCTCTTCTTGATAACGTGTCAGCGCTTGCATACGGCTGTCTGTGGCTAGAATGGCGACAAGATGTTGGCCAAACTCGCTATTTTGATCGATTTTTTGCAGGTGCGACTTATCAACACTCATGGGCTGCTGTTCTAGCTGCTGATAGAAGTGCTTAAACTCTCCTGTCTCCGTAGCAATCCTTGCAAGTCTGTGCTCTCGGCGCTGTTGTCGCTCTAGTTTCTCTTGTTCGGCCTGTTCTCGTTCTTTCCGTTCCGCTATTTCTAATTGCTGCTGCTGTAGGCGCTGTTGCTCTACCTGCTGTGCCTTCTCACGGTTAAGTCGTATCGCTTTTAGCCTATTTACCGTATCGTTGGCGCTTTCTATTCTCTCCTGAGTGACTTTTTTGGGCTTAAAGTTGGGCTTAGGCGCAGCTGGGACAATGAATAGCTTGCTTTCGCGCAGGTCGGCGATGGTACGATCCGCTTTATCATTGGTTTTTTGGTTATTGGCTAAGTGTTTGTTCCAAACTAGCTCATTAGATTGGATAATTTCACGGTTAAATTGCCCTTTTACGGTCGGTATTCCTTTACGCTCCATGTGGGTCGCGTCTTTACCCATCTTGATTTGCGGTACTAGGTTGATACCTTGCGACTTATAGCTACGGCTATCGATCAGGTTGTGGCCTTTTTCTTCTAATACCTTGTTAGCGGTATGCTCCCATAGTTCCCGTACGGCTTTAACTTCCACGCTCATGCGTGGCAAACCTTTTTTTCTGCGGTCATCGTCTGATATTTCGCTGTCAGCTTTGTCTTTGGTAAGGTAAACTTTTCCGTCATCGTCGATGGTGACTGTGCGCGTGGTTAATAAGATATGAGCATGGAAGTTAAGAGGACTGGCACCGCGCTCGATTTCCTTATCGGTTGGTACATGGATCGCACAATCTGCGATCACCTGATATCTATCGGCTAAGGTTCTGGCGAAGTCATGGGCTAAGTCTTTGCGATCTTGTTCGCTCAATTCATGCGGTAAGGCAACCAACCATTCACGAGCCACGCGACTATTTTTTCGCGTCTCATTGCGTTCAGCCATGTTCCATAGTTCGGCTCTGCCAATCTCGCTACCAGCTAAGGCAGTCGGCAAAATAATATCGGCACTTAATACACCGCTGCGTTTTCGATAATCATGCGTTTTGCCATACTCTTTGTCTTGATCAAGCAATTTATCACCGGCACGATAAGCAGCGGCAGCGATCGCACTTTGTCCTTTTGCTCTCGATATTGACTTGGTGCTTGCCATAAATATCGCCATAACGACTGCCTATTTTTAGCGTGGGTTTTTGGGGTTTGGGGTGTCCCCAACGTGTTTTGAGAACTGAGATAAATGAGCCGATAGGGGAAGAATATCACAGTTCTCGAAAACGCGCTCTTGCAGAGGGCTAAAAGAAAAAATACTCAATAGAATATATTTATTAATAGCTAATTATTGTATCGATGGTACACTGGCAACTATATTCGAGCTAGAGCACAGTAATCTCGTAGCTCCAAAATTATCTATAAAAGCTCTTGTCAGCACAATAGTCTCAGGTGACTTTGAAGCTTATTATGAAAAATATAAATACCAATAGATGAAGATATTATATGTCTAAAAAAGATATTAGCTGGAAGATCGATAGATTGGGTGCTCTTATTCGCATCGACGAACCAGTTTCAATAATAGGGAATGAGTGGGCACAATTAGCTACAGGTATGGATGCTGATTTGGAAATTCCATTCAACTCTGAGGATCCTTCAAAACCGCTTATTATCTTCACAATTTTAGATAAAAAAAAGTATGTAATAGGTTACTTTAAAGAAAGAAATTTTATAAATATACACTTAGATTTCGATGAGGCCGATATTTCAGAGGTTTCTGAGATAACACATGAAGTTGATAATTTCTATGATTCAGTAAAGCGACTATCAACGACATATTTGTCTAAATCTATTGTTGACCTAAAGTTAGGCATTGAAATGATTGATTATATTGAAACGCCAACTGATGGAGTCAAAAAGCTTAG
>NZ_JAFCVA010000032.1:0-6151 GCF_049896785.1 Psychrobacter sp. TWP2-1-2
GCAGATACTACGTTTCAAACTCAATACGAAAGCACTGATGATACAGCTCAAACTCAATACGAAAGCACTGATGATACAGCTCAAACCCAGTACGAAAGCACTGATGATACAGCTCAAACCCAGTACGAAAGCACTGATGATGCTAGTGCAGAGCAAGTACAACCATATAACTAATTCAAATAGTAAAGAGACCTCTGTAGGTATATAGCAAATAGGCTAATTCATAGAAAGCCGCAATACACTAAGAGTCTCAAATAAACTAGCTAAACTAAAAAATGCAGCCTAATGGCTGCATTTTTTAGTTTAGCTAGCGACCCATACTTGGAGATCGTGACCTTTTAGGCGCTCTAGCACGCTCAAGTTCTTGCTCTTTAGCTTTGATCACTTCTCTAACTTGTCCAGCAAGGTCTTTAATTCCTTCAATTCCGTCTGTATTCCTGTCTGTGAGCCGGTTATTTTCTTCTGTGACTCCTCTATTTTGAGCTGTATGCTCACTAACTCGCTCAATTCGCCTTCCAACTTCACTGTATTTCTCTCTAATTGCATCGTATCGCTCTCTAGATAGTCGGGCGGTGTTATCGTGCTCTGATACGTCTTCAACTGCGCTACGAGTTGAATTTGTACGTTCCCTAACGCCAATAACTCGCTTATCAATAATGCTTGCGTTGTTACGTGCTCTTTCCGATATGCCACCCATCCATTGAATACGTTCGTCTGCTCTTTCATCGTATTTTGTAACTGCTTGAACAACGTCGGTAAGCGTTCCAGCTCTTGTGTTTTGGTCTGTGCCAATGTGTTCAATGAGGCTGTTAATTCCGCTATATCTTGGTCTTTCTGGTCTAGCATTTGCTGCATGTATTGCTGTTGATCGTCTAGCATCTGCTCTTGGCGTTTGATCGTGTCCTGCTGTGCTTGTAGGGCTTTCTGTACTTGCTCTAGTAGTCTCTTGTCCATGACTTACCTCTGCCCGTAGTTGATGGGGGGCTGCTGTGTCTGCGATTGTGGCTGGGATTTTTGAATGATATAAGTCGGCTTCGAGAACTTGTTGACCAGCATTGCTCCTAACATCATGCCGAATATCATTACGGTGATTGCGACGATACTGGTGACTATTACCCATTTTTTCATTTCTGATTTGATGACCTTCGCTATCCGATCTTCTCGCTGCTCTATCAGTTGAGCTATGTGCTGTGTGTAGGCTTCTATCGTCTTCTCTATATCTTCTGCGAACTGGTTTAAATGCTTGGTGGTATGGGCTTGGACGTTGCTCATATAAGTGTCGAGGGCGGTACTCATATCGGTTTGATGCTTTGCTAAGGTCGTGAGCAACTGCTCGTTGCTCGTGTCTAGGCTGTCCATGCCTTGCTTGATGATAGTCTCGCTTTCTTGTAATTTCGCTGTCATAAAGCTGTTTAGCTGCGTCGTAGCGTTCTCGACTTCCTGCTCGATAGTCTTCGCTTGCTGCTGTGATTTCGCTTTGAACTTCTCTGCTAAACTTAAAGCCTCGCTCATATAATCCACCTGTTAGCCTGATATTTCGTTTTGCTGTGGGATCTGGGTTTTTAATACTGATTGCTTTGTCTGTCTCTCGTGCAATCTCAAAGCCACCATCCATCAAAGCTTGAATAACGTCGTCACGATTGGCTATTACGCCCTCAACCACCAATGCCTTTAGACCGTCAGTAATGGCTTGTCTTGCATCTTTAATGTCTCTTGGTAAGTTGTCACGCTGCGCCATTAATCGCTTGTTGGCGGGATCATTGGGGTCGGTAAAGCCATGCTCGATGTTTTGCATGTCTTTCCATGCGTTGACTCTACGCTTGTCTTGGTAATGGATATAGGGCTGAAAGGCTCTGCCGTGTTCTAAATCCACATCGGCAAAGACAAAGTTCAGCTCTAACCGTCCTTTGTCTCGATGCTCAATCCAGCTCACGCTTACTCTATCAACGTCTAGCCCTGCTCGAAGGGTTTCCTCAAAGCCGTCCATCAAGGCGTTTTTTTGTTCTGCTGTGACTTCATCCGCTGTCTCGGTGAACGATAAGCAACCACTGGTATATTTTTGCTTAAAATCGAGGCTATCAATGAGCAAGGCTTGGTTTTCTATGTCGCCCCTCAATACTTCGGCACCAAGGCGTTTACCGTCTGACTGCTCTTTGTCGTTGAGCAAATAATCAAACACGCCTTTGCTGCCACCAGTGCCATGAGTAAAGAATTTAACGATCATCGGGCATACTCGATGCTAGTGCTTTGTCTAGCGTGGTCTGCAAATCAAGTAAGGCGATCAATACGGCGTTACCGACTTCTTGCCCTGTATTGGTTTGCTTGGCGATTTGATTGATATTGATGCCAATGCGATTAATGGCTCGCACCAATTCAGGATCGGCACTATGGACGATTTTCTTGTGCTTGGGTTCGGGCGGAGCTATCGGTTGATCGAGTACCAAACTGCGGACATAATTAGACATATCATGTGAGCCTGTCCGCTTTTTGATGTCTGCAATTTCTTGATCCGACACTCTGATTTTTAGCCATTTCGTCCTTGCCATTTCAACCTCGCTCTCGCTGTTTTTTTACCCCTCACGGCTTTTTGTGAGGGGTTGGGGTTAAGGGGTTTCCCCTTACCGGCATGCCTTGGGTCAATAGTAACGTAGTGGATATTGTACCCACGGTATATGCTGGCTTAATATTAAAATAGAGGTAGAATAATTGTATATGAATTACTTACTCATTCTAATATTATTTATTTAAATTTTCTAATCGTTCTAAATTCCAGTAATAACTAGAAATATACTTACTCAAAAAGTGAAAGTTCAATTCATTAAAATTCCAGTTCTTAAACGTCCATCCAGCTTCAATTAACTCTGATGCCACGTAAATAAACTCTAAAGTATCTATGAGAAAACAAAATTCTTCGTATCTTTCAAAATAATCAAAATTATGATTACCTCCGTGCACAAAGAAGTTTCTAGCATCGACACTGTGATCGATAACATCTCCTATACTCTCTAGTTCGACAAGACCTGCATCTTCTATAATCTGGTACCTATCTTTAATTTTATGTTTTAAATTTTTATTGCCAAGCCTTCCTAAAGCATTCAACATTGAAGTTTTTTCTGGAGAATCCGGTAAATCTCTAAATATTTTTCTACAGGCATTTTTAGCTTCTAGAACATCATCTGTTAGAGCCACTTTAACACCTGCGTAGGCATTTCTAGGGATCAGATCAAACATGTTAGATAGTTTTATAAGACTATCTGAAGAATAGTCACCTTTACCAAAAAATGAGAAGAAATCTCTTCTAGAAAACTTCCATAGTTCTTGACGCGAGAACCAGTTGTTTATAAGGGTTTTAAACTCATCTAGTTCAACTTCAACATGTACTAATCGATCAGATGCGTATATGAATCGATCAGATTCTTCTTTTAGAGCCATACGTTGATGCACTTCAAAAAAATCTGAGTGACCATTAATATCTTTCACTGCTATTTCAAAAGCTGCTAGTTGCTGCCTTTCCCCTAAGATTAACTCTAAAAGCTGTTTTAAAGTCTCAAGGTACCCAGTCACATCCTTAAAAATTAAAGTCTCCTTGAATTCAAGATGACATGAAACATAATTTTCTAATGTAAAACCTTTATTAGAGGGAGGCGAAGAAGTAACATTGTTTTTGATACTCAAAAAACCTAAATCAAGTTCAATTTCACAGAGCGTATCAGCGCCTGTATAAATAAGAACTTTAGGCTTATCTCCAAAGACATGATGGCTTAAATCACCAAAACCAACACGTCTAAAATCTTCTTGGAGTAAATTACGAACTGAGTGCTCATCCACGTGAATGACCTGATCGAAAGATGTAAAATCAAACAGGTCATTCATATAAGGCAAGGAGAAATTTAGACCTGTAAACACAGGCTGATCAGCAATTATAGGTCTAGAAGAAAATAAAACATAGGAAGCCTCGAATGTTACCGAAACAGCCCAGTTATAGGGGCTTGAATTACGCAACCCACGCAGAGGACTACGACCAGTAGTAACAGTATTGAGCAGAGTAACTTGAGTTGTATCAAGCAGAACTCCAGAAATAGAGCTTGCCAAATCTAAAGTCGTGTAAGGTCTAGGTTTACCAGGTTCAAGATAAATAGTTAAGGTAATATGGGTAACAGACAAAGACAACAAGCCACGGTAGGAACGACCATCGAGGGTAAACCGACCAATCGAGTCCTCATTCAGATACGAGCTCATAAAAAGGAACCTATAAGGGGTAGCAATAGCCTAAGCAGATAGTCGGCACTGGGCTGTTATCTGATTTAGGCTTGCACTTTCCGCTTTTAAAAAATGATATGTCATGAACTTAAAGACAAAAATGGGATTTGTCATTAATAACATTACGGTTTGAGCCAATTACGTATAGTTCTGTCTGAAACACTCAATTCTAATGCTATCTCTTTTTTACTAAGCTGTAGAGCTTGCAGTTCTACAGCTCTCTCTCTCTTATTAGCATAAAGTAATGATCTAGCAAGCCCGCCATTAGACGACTTACTAGCTCTCCCACCTTTTCTTCCTTTAATTGCCTGACGATGGATGAACTCATTATAGTGATAAGCATCACGTTTCCAACAATATTTAGCGATGCTTTTAGCAGTAGCCTTTATTTCTGAGTACGGTAAAGGCTCTGAGAACATCATATTGACGTTCTGAGCATGTTTAAGCACTGAGTTATACCATTGCCCCCAAGTCTTCCCTCGATGCTCTCTAATGGCAGAATATGCCCAATGGCGAACGGTATCGAACAGGTTGCAGTTTCTACCAAGTCCATACTTTTTCTCTGTAGCCGTTAAAGGTCTGAGATCGACGAACTCCGCTAGATAATTCAGCTCGTAGGCTTCTTTTGTCCATACTTCGGTACGCCAATGCTCATGCATCGGATTTTTGGTGATGAAGTTGGTATAACCTACGTCTGCTCTTGTCTCTCTGACAAGACCTGCTTGTATCTTAGCAAGATAATCTAAGGCTTTACGACTGCCATGCTCACTGGTGCAAACAGGCGTTTTTAGCTCATAGACGATATGAGCGTGTCCGTTTTCAGGGTTTTGGCTTGTCCACCGTGGCGGTGGTAGGTATTCTTCCGCCCAGCGCATAGCACCATGCTCATGATCAATGTCTAAGCAGATGAAGTGGGTCATGCAAGGGGGGTTATGCTGGATATACCGCATTTTGACGGCAGTTTGCCTAGGACGAACGACTAGATTACCTAAATCGTCAGTACAATAGGGTTTATGAGGGAGATTTTCGTATATTTCAGGAAGTATTAACATCACGCACGCTTGTATTGGTGCGCCTGCTGATATAAAATGTCCATATCGAAAAGTGGGTTTTATATCTGCTGACACAGATTAAAATTCATCTAACCCCCGAAGCCTGCCAGCTTTGGGGGTTAGTCGTTTCTAGCACTTGAGTTTACGCTCTCATTCTTATTTCGTCAATTAGCAATTTTCTCGTAAAGCCACGCCATTTAAGGCTTACATTGCCCTGAAAAGTTGTACCTACGTCCTACTACAATATTTCTACTTGAATTTAAATAAGAATCACTTAGTACGTTCTCATTAAGCATCTGTGACAGATAACGATTTATAAAATCGCTAAACTGCTAATATTAAACACAAATTTAATGGCTATATTGCCGTTAGCCTAAATTGATTAGCAGAAAGCTGCTAAACAAGAATCCACTGGTAATTACTTAGTATTACAAGAAGATTTTTAGTTGTTAGATTGGTAATTTATATACTACTGAACGACGAAGTTATTAATTGCTAACCTTGCGTTCGGAAATCATGATTAGCTTTATTAATTCATAATATTCTAAACTTTAGAAAATAGTTTCTAATAATATTGGAGTTCAAAAACAATATATAGAATATGTACACCAAGGATCTTAATTAATGAAAAATCTTACTCTGTCATTACTTGTTGGCGCGACACTTACTATTCCAAGCCTGGCAATGGCCGCCGAACCAATGAACACGGAAGCCACGACTGCAGATACTACGTTTCAAACTCAATACGAAAGCACTGATGATACAGCTCAAACTCAATACGAAAGCACTGATGATACAGCTCAAACCCAGTACGAAAGCACTGATGATACAGCTCAAAC
>NZ_JAFCVA010000033.1:0-6003 GCF_049896785.1 Psychrobacter sp. TWP2-1-2
CTATTGACCAAAAGGGGAAGCTGAACTGTAAGGATTTTCTAGGAGGCAGGGTTAAATTAAACAAGATGCAGACCGATTTTGCCAATACGGTCGCTGGTTTAGGGCTAACAAGGGGCAAGGAAGGCTCTAAAGCCAAGCACACCAGCATCAAGGAGTATTACCACGACATCAATCATGCGAGAGACTTCACTATCGAAACCGTATCGCCTAAGCCTGAAATGTTTGAAAGCAAAGCTCGGTATGGTGAAAAGGTCACAGCAGCTGTTATTGAGCAAATAGAACCGATTGTGAAGGCGGCAAATAGCATTTTGATCGACTACGAGAAGGCGAGGTTAGATAAAAGCGTGGCAGAAGGAAGCTATGACACCCTTAAAAAACGTGTTGAGCCTTACTTAGTGGCGATTGATGGTCTAAATCAAGAGGAAATTGCTAGGGTGAACACGGTAATGCTGCTAGAACGCCGTAAAATCGCTGTAGAGAAGGATAATACTAATAAAGCTACGTGTGTATCAAAATAAAGTCAGGGAGCTATTAAATCTAATCCTGTAGACAAATAGAGGGGTTTTTACAGATAATTACTGGTGTTCAGGCAAATAAAGTTACTGAAAATACTAAAAAATCTATAAATTTGAAAAATATTGCTGCTTTGGGTGAGTTTAAAATCAATTTGATGGATGATCTAGAAAGGATTGATCGATTACCTGATCTAAAAAATCATAAAAAAGACCCTAATATTTTGCTGTAACTAGGGATTTTTTCTTTTGTCTTTTCAGTTAATAAAAAAATAAGAAAAGGCTTTTAATGCTTTTAAGGCTTTTAAAGGCTTTTAGACGCTCTGTGAGCCTTGCTGCTATTGGGTTGTAGCCTCCATTAAAGGACGTTTGGTTACCCATTAAAGGACGTTTGGTTACCCATTAAAGGACGTTTGGTTACCCATTAAAGGACGTTTGGTTACCATTAAAGGACTTTTTATAATTTGACCTTTAGATGACTTGGTGTAGTATGTCATTAAATCGTTATGGGTAAGATGGTTATGAACACTAAAAAAAACCTAGTGGTAAAAACTAATCAGCTAAATCAGGCGTTACAAACTTTATCATTGGCTGAAGTGCGAATTATTCAGCTAGCCATAGTTGATGCTAGAGAAACAGCCACAGGATTAAGTACAGACAAGCCGTTACGAATTGATGCCACTCGTTATGCAGAGGTATTTGAAACTACACGGCAAAATGGCTATAAGCGCATGAAGGAAGCTGAAGAAACCTTATTCAATAGGCGTTTTACCTACCTTGATGATAATGGTAAGCCCATTAAAAGCCGTTGGTTACAGCAGGTGCAATATCATGATGGTGAGGGTGCAATAGAACTAGTATTTACTCTTGCTGTTGTAGAAGGTATCAGCCGTATTAATGGCTTAGAGCAGTTTTTTACCTCGTATTTGCTAGAGCAAACGACACAGTTTGATAGTGTTTATTCGGTACGCCTTTATGAGTTATTGACGCAATGGCGCACAGCTAAAAAAACACCATGCTTTGAGATAGGGGTTTTTAGAGACCAAATGGGACTAGGGATCAATGAATACAAAGCGATGTGTGATTTTAAGAAACGTGTTTTAGACCTTGCTACAGATGAGATTAACAAAAAATCAGATCTTAAAGTCAAATATGAGAACGTAAAAAAGGGACGCAAAATTGTAGGTTTTGCTTTCACTGTTCATGAAAAACCAAAAGCTAAGACTGATGTGGTTAGTAAGGAGCGTGACGCTAGTACAGCAGATATGTTTACGGTAGAAGGATTAAACGACAATCAGCTAGGACGTATCACACGTAACAAGCAATTCATTGCTGATTATAACCATCTTGTTAGCTCTACCAGTCCAGCAGGTCAAGACCCTAAGGCGTGGGAGTTTGAAATGATCAACCGTCTTAAAAAAGATGCTTCACAGTTTAAAAAGCGTCCTATCAGAGAGTATCTTGAATACTAGGGCTTAAGAGTGCGTTTGATCGGTTCGGTTCCCTAGTGAGGACTTGAACCTTCAGCTGTACGCTATATAGGCTAATAGATTGAGCTATTGAAATAACGACAGTATACTTCGTGGCGTATATGAAGTGAGCCTTTCGAGGGTAGATTGAGTTGTTTTTGATTTGCTATAAGCACCGTTATATGAGTAAAACTGAACTTGCCTGATGAGCAAAGTTCAGAGAAACGGATAGAGTCGTTATTTATTCTTTAGGCTAAGGGACTTAAAAGCTAAGAGATAGGTCAAATCATAGCTTAAATGGGTAATTCTCCCTGTTACAGACAAAACTCTAATTCGTACAATTTTGGCTCTAATTTTAGTCCTTACGCAGGGAGCAGCAGTTCGGTACATCCTAGAGACTTATACTTCTACTAGGATGCGAATTGATGATGTCAAACACGCTAGAAAATTACTATTCAGATTGCTGATCAAATTTTGAAAGAATTTCTTCTAGGAAGCCTGGACCTTGAGCCTGACTTATGTGACTTATGAAAGCCAATGTATTGGCCGCAGCTCCAACAAACTTAATTTCAGTGTCTTTCATGCTGTTATCCTCAAATATTAATGGTCCACCACCATATGTGAGAACACATTGTTTAAAGCTACATCTTTCAAATTTTTTGTTATCTAGCTCTAAATGACTGCTGCTAAAAGTGCAGGTGATATAGTTTTCCATATGTATTTCTCCAACAACTTAAATTTAAGATAATAAGATGCGTTTTTCTATGAAAAACGCATCTACTGTGTAGTGTAGAAGGACATCTTTAAAGTGGAGTGTTTCAATTTTAGTGATTTATACATTCCTACTCATAGCTTAGACACAGCGTTAATTGTCCATTAGGGCTGAATATAGAATTATTAACTAGTAAGAAATTAGCTTAATAGTTCATTATACTAATCTTGATATTTATTTAAAACAGGAGTAATAAATTGTCTAGAGCAGTCTTATCAGACCATGTTTTATTTCGTGAGTGCATATTTTACTTAAGGGAAGACTTATACTTACAGACACAGAGAGGCTCAACAAGCAAAGATAAAAAAACCTTTAGTTGTATATGTACAACTTTTTTTATCACAAAAGAATGGGACTTAGGTAGTTTTTCAATAAATCCATCAAATAAAGTGAACTTAGCTTTCCGTAGGGCATCTTTGATTAGTGTTATAAATAACCCCTCCTGGATCACTGAAGGGTTTGAACATCCTCTCTTATTTGGAGAGATTTTAAGCTGCTTAGTAAGTTTTATTTCTTTATTAGCAGTAAAAAGCCCTAGGGATGTTGAACTAGACTCATCAGATCCAATTCAAGAGAGCTTTAGTGAGATTGCTTTGACCCTACCATTTGTTTCAGCAGGAACTGGAGCGCATCAAACCAAATTAACTATCGAGCAGGAAGATAAGCTAATAGAGGAACTAAAAGAGTTAGTTTCTACACTTAATAACATTGAAAAAAAAGACTACTTATTCTCTATACAGGTTATTAGGTTAATCCACCTATCCATTTTAGTAAAAAGAGATGACTTTGGACTAGCCTACTCATTGTTAGTTTTTGCAATTGAAGCTGTGGCACAAGAAGCAATAAGCAGAAAGGTTTTTAGAGAGCAGCATCCTAAAGAGAAGGAATGGGGAGAAAAAGCGAAGAATGATGATGATTTTAAGGAATTATTGAGGGTATATAAAGATTCAAGGGGTAAAGATAAATATCTATCAAAGAGATTCACAAGATTTATTATAAAATTTTGTCCACCAGATACTTGGGAAGAAATAGTAGATAGTAAAGACCATTTTTCTGATGGAGAATGGAATAATCACATGAAAGGAACTGAGCATCCTTCCAAAATGAAAACAGAAGAAATAGAAGACATTTTAAATAAAGTATATGACTATCGAAGTCGCTTTGTACATAGTGGAACTCAACCTCCTCATCAGTTTCCAGAAAGTTCGTTTAATAAATTTTTTGAAACTACACAAATTTTTGATGGTGATTTACATGCAACGCAAATAAATCCAACTTATGAATTAATGTTAGCAATAGCCAAACACTCAATCATAAATTGGTTGAGAACCAAAGTTAAGAAGTAGCCAACAACCAAAGGGCTTTAGACGCTAAAGTCAGTATTAACTAATCAAACACCTCTGAATGGCTACCCAGCCTAACAAAATCTACCGTATCGCTCTGAACACGGTAGATAAGCACCAAATCGGGTTTGATGTGGCAATCTCTAAATCCCTTGTGATTGCCGGTCAACGCATGATCTTTATACTTAGCCGGTAGCGGCACATCGTTAGTCAAACAATTGAGCACCTCACCCCATGCAGGAGTGAGTAAGCTTAGATAATTCTTTTTAGCATCCCTCTTAAACTGGTTTGATACTTCAATGGATCTCATCAGCCTCGCCTTCTAGCTCATCCATCAAATCACCAAAGCTGTCGTACTTAGTGCCGTTACCATTGGCAACCTCTGCAATAGCCGCGAGGGTTTGCGCGTTCAACTTCGGCTGATAGTCAAAAGACAAGGGAACCGCGTTAGTATCAGCGACTTGGTTCAAGAACAATCTTATGGCTTGTGAAGGCGTTAACCCATAGCTCTCAAGAACAGAAAAAGACCTGTCCTTCAAATCTTGATCGAGTCGTATATTATAATTAGTTGTACTCATATTAATCACCTATCGCTTATATTTGTACCTCTAATATAAGCGATAGGTGATTAAATCTCAATAGATTTAGCGTTCTACACTCAAACCGAGATAGTCTGCTCATCCAATCCAGCAAGAAAATCTTCAACCTTCTTTTCAATTCTTTTTTGCATGACATAAAGATCAGAAGCGGAATAATCCCCTAGCTTATTTCTCTCATCCATAACTTTAAACAGCTTTGTTCTAACTGCTTCCTCATGGGTTGTACCTTCAATTAAAAGCAAATTAAGTCGTATAACCACTCTGTTATACGCTTCTTGGGTGGCTTCAAACTGAAGGCTCCTATTGCTGGCTACTGATACACCGCTCATGCTCATAAATGACTCCGTTACTAGAATTATCTGTAGCGACAGATAATTTTTTTAGGTGAATAAATGGTTTGTACCAAGCTATGATTATGCCAGTGAATGACAAGGAGTAACGCTCTTATAACCCCTTTTTTGTAGCAAATATTACGACAGATAAAATACCCGTTATTTCCCACTCAATTTTATGACTACACCTTACGCACCCTATTGGGATGAAAAAAATCGTTAAGAATCATAAACTTACATGATTCTTAACGCTTTTTTTTGTTTGCAAAGTGCAAACAAAATGGACGTTAACCATTGATTTATAAAGGAAAAAGGTGTTTACAATCTGTAAACAGCCGATTTCAAAAACAGTGAAAAATAGCCCTTTTTTACTGCTTTTTTCGTCAAAAGTCTCGCTTTCCTAATGAGTCGATTTATGGTGTAGTATGTACACCTTAGTGAAATTACACCCAATAAGCAGGAAAAAGTGGCAATGAACTATGCGATTTTAAGAACAGCAAAATTAAAGACGATGGGGAATATTGGCGGCAGTCTGGCACACAACTACCGAACGATAGAAACACCCAATGCTGACCCCAATCGCGCCCCTAAAAATGATCACACAGTCGCTACCCCTGAAGCTGTCAAACAGGCAATAAAAGATCGGCTCCCTGAAAAAAGACGTTCTGATGCGGTGCTATGTATTGAGTATTTAATAACCGCCAGTCCTGAATGGGACGGCTGGAGCACCAGCAAGGAAGATGAGTTTTTTAAGCGAGCCAGTTTATGGCTCAGTGATAAGCATGGAGAAGAAAATATTGCGGGTGTGAGTATTCACAAGGACGTAACCACACCGCACCTAGTCGCTTATGTCGTTCCTATTGACCAAAAGGGGAAGCTGAACTGTAAGGATTTTCTAGGAGGCAGGGTTAAATTAAACAAGATGCAGACCGATTTTGCCAATACGGTCGCTGGTTTAGGGCTAACAAGGGGCAAG
>NZ_JAFCVA010000034.1:0-1368 GCF_049896785.1 Psychrobacter sp. TWP2-1-2
ACAAAACATAAAAAAGCTTGACAAATCAAATCATTATGATAAGATAGTCGGCTCGCTAGATAGCTTGACCCGCAAGGGTTTAAGACTAAACAGCAAGAGAATTACCCTATATATCAGTTACTGGACGACAGTGATTGAGCACTATTTAAAAGCATAACTAAAGAACAACTTGTGTGGATTTTTGCTGATTCAGAATGCTAAAAAATAAAGTTGGTTTTAACTTCTTTTCGGAGTTCATTCTAACTATAAAAAATTATCATTTAAGACAGCAGAAAAACTCAAAGTTAATTCATTACGAACATAATTTTTAGCGATTTTGCCAGATTAGATGAGCCAAGTTTAGAAGCTTCTTTAAAGAGCTTCATAGCAAGATTAAACTGAAGAGTTTGATCATGGCTCAGATTGAACGCTGGCGGCAGGCTTAACACATGCAAGTCGAGCGGTAACAGGAGAAGCTTGCTTCTCGCTGACGAGCGGCGGACGGGTGAGTAATACTTAGGAATCTACCTAGTAGTGGGGGATAGCACGGGGAAACTCGTATTAATACCGCATACGACCTACGGGAGAAAGGGGGCAGTTTACTGCTCTCGCTATTAGATGAGCCTAAGTCGGATTAGCTAGATGGTGGGGTAAAGGCCTACCATGGCGACGATCTGTAGCTGGTCTGAGAGGATGATCAGCCACACCGGGACTGAGACACGGCCCGGACTCCTACGGGAGGCAGCAGTGGGGAATATTGGACAATGGGGGAAACCCTGATCCAGCCATGCCGCGTGTGTGAAGAAGGCCTTTTGGTTGTAAAGCACTTTAAGCAGTGAAGAAGACTCCATGGTTAATACCCATGGACGATGACATTAGCTGCAGAATAAGCACCGGCTAACTCTGTGCCAGCAGCCGCGGTAATACAGAGGGTGCAAGCGTTAATCGGAATTACTGGGCGTAAAGGGAGCGTAGGTGGCTCTATAAGTCAGATGTGAAATCCCCGGGCTTAACCTGGGAACTGCATCTGAAACTGTAGAGCTAGAGTATGTGAGAGGAAGGTAGAATTCCAGGTGTAGCGGTGAAATGCGTAGAGATCTGGAGGAATACCGATGGCGAAGGCAGCCTTCTGGCATAATACTGACACTGAGGCTCGAAAGCGTGGGTAGCAAACAGGATTAGATACCCTGGTAGTCCACGCCGTAAACGATGTCTACTAGTCGTTGGGTCCCTTGAGGACTTAGTGACGCAGCTAACGCAATAAGTAGACCGCCTGGGGAGTACGGCCGCAAGGTTAAAACTCAAATGAATTGACGGGGGCCCGCACAAGCGGTGGAGCATGTGGTTTAATTCGATGCAACGCGAAGAACCTTACCTGGTCTTGACATA
>NZ_JAFCVA010000034.1:1465-5779 GCF_049896785.1 Psychrobacter sp. TWP2-1-2
TATCTAGAATCCTGCAGAGATGCGGGAGTGCCTTCGGGAATTAGAATACAGGTGCTGCATGGCTGTCGTCAGCTCGTGTCGTGAGATGTTGGGTTAAGTCCCGCAACGAGCGCAACCCTTGTCCTTAGTTACCAGCGGGTTAAGCCGGGAACTCTAAGGATACTGCCAGTGACAAACTGGAGGAAGGCGGGGACGACGTCAAGTCATCATGGCCCTTACGACCAGGGCTACACACGTGCTACAATGGTAGGTACAGAGGGCAGCTACACAGCGATGTGATGCGAATCTCAAAAAGCCTATCGTAGTCCAGATTGGAGTCTGCAACTCGACTCCATGAAGTAGGAATCGCTAGTAATCGCGGATCAGAATGCCGCGGTGAATACGTTCCCGGGCCTTGTACACACCGCCCGTCACACCATGGGAGTTGATTGCACCAGAAGTGGATAGCTTAACCTTCGGGGGAGCGTTCACCACGGTGTGGTTGATGACTGGGGTGAAGTCGTAACAAGGTAGCCGTAGGGGAACCTGCGGCTGGATCACCTCCTTATAGATGGCATTCGGTCAGCAAGAATTCACAACAAGTTGTTCTTTAGTTTAAGCTTACGTTTTAACAAGCGTAATTGGGTCTGTAGCTCAGCTGGTTAGAGCACCGTGTTGATAACGCGGGGGTCAGTGGTTCAAGTCCACTTAGACCCACCATTTTATAATGGGGCCATAGCTCAGTTGGTAGAGCGCCTGCCTTGCACGCAGGAGGTCAACGGTTCGACTCCGTTTGGCTCCACCACTATAGACGAATAAGCTTTAAGTGCTAATAGTATAAATAGAAACAAGTGATTCGCTAATATTAGCAAGATTGCTTCTTTCTGTTTTATACAGAATCTGTGACTCGACGAGAGCATAGAGACTATTTAAAAACATAGATATGAGTCTGGGTTAGGAACACGTGTTCACGCGTTGTTCCTAACCTTAATCACTCACCTCTTAACGACATCAGTTGTTATCCCAGGGGTGAGTGATTAAAAAAAGTAAAGAGAACTGAATCAAGCGTATAAACATAGGTGATATCGTTATCATAATTAGATCTTATGACACTTTGAAGTCAACACTTATTTATAAGTTAGACTACTTGGGGTTGTATGGTCAAGTAATGAAGCGCACATGGTGGATGCCTTGGCAGTCAGAGGCGATGAAAGACGTGACAGCCTGCGATAAGCTTCGGGGAGGCGGCAATATCCTGTGATCCGGAGATTTCTGAATGGGGAAACCCACCTACCATAAGGTAGGTATCTTGTACTTGTACAAGAAGCGAACGAGGGGAAGTGAAACATCTCAGTACCCTTAGGAATAGACATCAAATGAGATTCCCCTAGTAGCGGCGAGCGAACGGGGAGAAGCCGATTAATGCTAATGTAGAAGAACAGCGTGGGAAAGCTGACCGTAGTAGGTGATAGTCCTGTATTCGAAACATTAGCGTTAACATATTAAGTAGAGCGGGGCACGAGAAATCCTGTTTGAAGATGGGGGGACCATCCTCCAAGGCTAAATACTCCTGACTGACCGATAGTGAACCAGTACCGTGAGGGAAAGGCGAAAAGAACCCCTGTGAGGGGAGTGAAATAGAACCTGAAACCGTGTGCGTACAAGCAGTGGGAGCCTTAATTTATTAGGGTGACCGCGTACCTTTTGTATAATGGGTCAGCGACTTATATTCTGTAGCAAGGTTAACCGTTTAGGGGAGCCGTAGGGAAACCGAGTCTTAATAGGGCGTTTAGTTGCAGGGTATAGACCCGAAACCGAGTGATCTATCCATGAGCAGGTTGAAAGTGCCGTAACAGGCACCGGAGGACCGAACCCACTGTCGTTGAAAAGCCAGGGGATGACTTGTGGATAGGGGTGAAAGGCTAATCAAACTCGGTGATAGCTGGTTCTCCCCGAAAGCTATTTAGGTAGCGCCTCGGACGAACACCATTGGGGGTAGAGCACTGTTTCGGCTAGGGGGTCATACCGACTTACCAAACCGATGCAAACTCCGAATACCGATGAGTGATATCCGGGAGACACACAGTGGGTGCTAACGTCCATTGTGGAGAGGGAAACAACCCAGACCGCCAGCTAAGGCCCCAAATTCCTAGTTAAGTGGGAAACGAGGTGGGAAGGCATAGACAGCTAGGAGGTTGGCTTAGAAGCAGCCATCCTTTAAAGAAAGCGTAATAGCTCACTAGTCGAGTCGGCCCGCGCGGAAGATGTAACGGGGCTCAAACTAGGAGCCGAAGCTGCGGATTTGAATTTGTTTTCAAGTGGTAGGGGAGCGTTGTGTAAGCCTGTGAAGGTGTGTCGTAAGGCATGCTGGAGGTATCACAAGAGCGAATGCTGACGTGAGTAACGATAATGCGAGTGAAAAGCTCGCACGCCGGAAGATCAAGGGTTCCAGTCCAACGTTAATCGGGGCTGGGTGAGTCGACCCCTAAGGCGAGGCCGAAAGGCGTAGTCGATGGGAAATCGGTTAATATTCCGATACTTGTTTATAATGCGATGGAGGGACGGAGAAGGTTATGTCAGCCTGGCGTTGGTTGTCCAGGTGAAAGGATGTAGGCTTACAACTTAGGTAAATCCGGGTTGTTACATGGCTGAGATCTGATAGCAAGCTGTACTTGTACAGTGAAGTGGCAAATACCATGCTTCCAGGAAAAGCTTCTAAGCAATAGTTATAAACGAATCGTACCCTAAACCGACACAGGTGATCAGGTAGAGAATACCAAGGCGCTTGAGAGAACTCTGCTGAAGGAACTAGGCAAAATGGTACCGTAACTTCGGGAGAAGGTACGCTGCTGATGGTGATAGGACACGCTCCTTGAGCTGTTGGCAGTCGCAGATACCAGGCTGCTGCAACTGTTTATTAAAAACACAGCACTCTGCAAACACGAAAGTGGACGTATAGGGTGTGATGTCTGCCCGGTGCTGGAAGGTTAATTGATGGGGTTAGCGTAAGCGAAGCTCTTGATCGAAGCCCCAGTAAACGGCGGCCGTAACTATAACGGTCCTAAGGTAGCGAAATTCCTTGTCGGGTAAGTTCCGACCTGCACGAATGACATAATGATGGCAGCGCTGTCTCCAGCAGAGACTCAGTGAAATCGAAATCGCAGTGAAGATGCTGTGTACCCGCGGCTAGACGGAAAGACCCCGTGAACCTTTACTACAGCTTTACATTGAACTTTGACCTGACTTGTGCAGGATAGGTGGGAGGCTTTGAAGCCGAGACGCTAGTCTCGGTGGAGCCAATCTTGAAATACCACCCTGGTCATGTTGGGGTTCTAACTCAGGTATAACAATACCGAGGACAATGTATGGTGGGTAGTTTGACTGGGGCGGTCTCCTCCTAAAGAGTAACGGAGGAGTACGAAGGTGCGCTCAGACCGGTCGGAAATCGGTCGTAGAGTATAAAGGCAAAAGCGCGCTTAACTGCGAGACCCACAAGTCGAGCAGGTACGAAAGTAGGTCTTAGTGATCCGGTGGTTCTGTATGGAAGGGCCATCGCTCAACGGATAAAAGGTACTCTGGGGATAACAGGCTGATACCGCCCAAGAGTTCATATCGACGGCGGTGTTTGGCACCTCGATGTCGGCTCATCTCATCCTAGGGCTGAAGCAGGTCCTAAGGGTATGGCTGTTCGCCATTTAAAGAGGTACGCGAGCTGGGTTTAGAACGTCGTGAGACAGTTCGGTCCCTATCTACCGTGGGCGTTGGAAATTTGAGAGGATCTGCTCCTAGTACGAGAGGACCAGAGTGGACGAACCTCTGGTGTTCGGGTTGTCACGCCAGTGGCATTGCCCGGTAGCTACGTTCGGATGGGATAACCGCTGAAAGCATCTAAGCGGGAAGCCCACCTCAAGATTAGATTTCCCTAAAGAGCCGTTGAAGACTACGACGTTGATAGGCAGGGTGTGGAAGTGCAGCGATGCATGTAGCTAACCTGTACTAATTGCTCGTTTGGCTTGACCATACAACACCCAAGTGGTTTGTATGAAAGCTCTAATTAATCTATCTTGTATAAGCGAAAGCTTATAGAATAAAAGAAAGAATATTTCGATATCACCTTTAACCTTGATTCAGTTAGGTTACGAGTTGATCGACAACAAGCTAATACTTGACGTCAAACAATAAAAATAACAGACTCATATCTAACCCCCTTTGCTGACGACAATAGCATGATGGCACCACCTGATCCCTTCCCGAACTCAGAAGTGAAACATCATTGCGCCAATGGTAGTGTGGATTCGTCCATGTGAGAGTAGGTCATCGTCAGCTCTCTATTCT
>NZ_JAFCVA010000035.1:0-4622 GCF_049896785.1 Psychrobacter sp. TWP2-1-2
TTATATCACTACAACCACGAGCGCCCGAATATGGGCAATGGCGGTTTTACGCCAATGCAGAAACTAAACCACGCAGCTTAATTCTATTTGATAAGTGTCTTATGGTTGGGATGATTACCGTACTGTATCGATTTTAACGTAATTCTACTATACCTAAAAAACAACCCAGCATATGGGCTGGGTTATTGATGAAATAAGGCAATATAAAGAGGTGCTTATGCAAGGTCCCGAACCTTAGGCTCGCGCTCCCATAGACGCATTTTAGCGTTATCAATAAAATTCGTCATGTCGGATAAGGGTGTGACAAACGCATCTTTTTCAATAGGTAATCTATTTAAAATGAACTCATCTGTCGCACTGCAATAAGCAATGGCTTTGCAATGCACATAAGCATCAGTAAACCAGTCTAAAGCTGAGCTATCTTGAGCCAGCTTCTTAGCCTGGTCCGGCATAATGATGCTAACCACAGCATCAAATAACACTGAGGGACCCCCTGAAAGGCGCTCATCAGCCTGAATGCGAGTGCCATCATCGAGCAGTACCTCTTTATTAGGAGCCACAATTTTAACAGCGGCGCCTTCCGCTTTCACAGCCTTTTCGTATTTTTCTATCTCATGATAGCTTGAGCCCTCGGCGACTAAAATACCGATCATGCGTCCTTTTAAACTTTTAGGGGTGCGTCCAATGGTTTGTAAAGCTGTAGAAGTTGCCATATCCTGAACGGGTGATGCCAGGGAGGCGGCTTCGGGTAACGCCATACCAAGCGCTTTTGCCACACGCTGGGCCAAGTCCTCATCAATATGACGCAAATGACTGAGCATACGTGTTCGTACATGGGCGGTCTCTACTTTAGCCAGCTCAAAAGCGTAGGCTGACGCAATATGGGCTTGCTCAATTGCCGTTTGGCTTCGGTAGAACATACGCGGCTGGCTATAATGATCCGCAAAACTTTCAGCACGAATACGACCTTTCACGCCATCGTCTAACGTCTCAGCAAATGACTTAAATCCTTGCCTAACGCTTTCGCGGGGCCGAGTTGGATCCAGGCTTTGTGGTTCATAAAGTACTCGTGTCTTCGGTACCCGCATTTGCATATGTCCATCTTTTTGATTATTAGCAAACGGACACTGCGGGGTATTAATTGGGATCTGTACAAAATTTGGTGACCCTAAACGCTTGAGCTGCGTATCTAAATAACTAAATAGGCGTCCTTGTAATAATGGGTCATTACTAAAGTCAATGCCCGGAGGTACGTGTGATGGGCAGAATGCTACTTGTTCTGTCTCAGAAAAAAAGTTATCAGGATAACGATTAAGTACCATTTTACCAATTATCCTAACAGGAACCATTTCTTCTGGAATCAGTTTTGTGGCATCTAAATGATCGAATGGAAATGTTGCGGCTTCTTCTTCAGTAAATAACTGCACTCCTAAGTGAAATTCAGGAAAATCACCCCTATTGATAGACTCAAATAGATCGCGGCGATTAAAGTCAGGGTCAGCACCCGAGATTTTAACAGCTTCATCCCAAATGAGGGACTGTACTCCTAATACAGGTTTCCAATGAAAACGTACAAAGGTACTTTTTCCATCCTTGTTAAGAAGGCGGAAACTATGAATACCAAAGCCTTCCATCGTGCTATAACTTCGCGGCAGAGCCCGATCGCTCATGAGCCAAATGACATTGTGCATGGTTTCAGGACTGAGTGATACAAAATCCCAAAACGTATCATGGGCAGAGGCGGCTTGCGGAAATCCGCGATCGGGTTCAGGCTTAACTGCATGAACAAAATCGGGGAACTTTATGGCATCTTGAATAAAGAAAATGGGCATATTGTTAGAAACCAGGTCCCAAATACCTTCATCTGTATAAAGCTTGACTGCAAAACCTCGAACATCGCGCGGCGTATCTTTAGAACCTTTATTACCTGCGACGGTTGAGAAGCGGGTGAACAACGGAGTCTGTTTACCTGTTTCAGTTAAGATCTTGGCCGTTGTAATCCCTTCTAACGATTCAGTCAGCTCGAAATAACCATGAGCCGCACTACCGCGCGCATGTACTACGCGCTCAGGAATGCGCTCATGATCAAAATGCGTGATTTTTTCACGTAATACAAAATCTTCTAACAGGGTCGGTCCCCGAGCGCCATTCTTAAGAGAGTTTTGATTGTCAGAAATAACCACCCCTTGCTGGGTTGTTAGCGCTTGAGTACCATCATCAGCACGCTGATGGGTTTCGCCGCCTAAACCTTTAGTAGTGTGCATATCGGCGGCGGGATCAGTATGATTAATAGTTTTTTTCATTATTCATCCATCCTAGTTATAGTCTTAGTAGGTGTTAAGTTGGGCAGAATTCTTATTATCTTTTAATAATGTCTTTTTATACTAAGCAAAATTCAGGGGTAAAGGTGTTGATGTTTGGTTAAAAAAAACAACGTTTAATATGAGTGTATTTCCTGGCATGAACCAGTCGTTGAGAGCTGGCTATAATAAAAAAGACAAGTTAAAACAATGATATTAGAAAAATAAAATAATATCTTAAGTGCGCACAACCTCAATAATACTTTTACAGATTTTGCTGTTCAAACTGCGCAGTTTTTTCTGCGGCGCACCTTTACATACACATTGGAAATCATACAATTGATCCTTATAGGAGATACAATAAAAAAAAGTCCCGACCGGCTTATCTTTTGTTTCAGAGCCGCCACGCTTCAACAAACCTGTGCAGGCCACATATAAATCTGATTTAAATAGTGATTGGGCTTTACGAACCAGCTCTTGTGTGACCTCTAAAGACTCAGCGGTATAGTCTTCAATTAATTGGTCAGGTACGTTGAGAACATTTTCTTTTACTTTAACGTCGTAACAGACTAATCCGCCTACCAGTACCTCCCCTGAATAAGGGCTAAGAGAAAACCGGTGCGATAAATACCCAGCTGAGGCGCTTTCAATAAAGCTTATGGTTAATTCCTTGTTTGCCAATAATTCGGCACATTTATTAGTCATCATGGTCTCCACATTATATAAATCCCTTTAATATCCCTATAAAGCGTTCTCTTAACACTGGTAGAAATAGAATAGTGCCATAAATAATTCTATGCTTTAAATAGCCAGTCTTCATATTTTTTAAGTAAAACAATGAAGAATAAAAAAACCCCATAAGCTATTCACATCTTATGGGGCAAAATTCAGACTTAAGAGTTTTTATTTATCATACAAAAGATAGTGTAGTCGGATTTCGCTCCCTAACTACCTCGATTATCATCATTTTTATGACTCTGTTTACCAGCTTCTCTTGCTTCTTCAGAGGTAAATTCGTGAGCCGTACCTTTTCCATGAGCGGCCTTACCACCTTCACTAGCAATTTCACGTTGCTTCTCTGGATCCATACTGGCAAAACCACGGTTTGAAGTATCGCCACCCGAGTTGTTTGAGTTATTAGAACCACCTGAGTTGTTCGAGTTATTAGACTGGTTATTGTCTTTATCGGAGTTGTTAGATTGATTAGTCATAGTATATCTACCTTGATTAGTTTATTCCGTGAATTTATTATGATCTCTCTATAACATGTTGTTAACAAACGTTTTTCCTAAAGCGATTGCTAACAATTCCAATATACGACAGCTCCTAGATTTTTTGGGTAATGAAAAGTAAGAGTATGTTCTGATTAAGATATTCAACCTTTCTGTATAAAAATTCTTGGACTAATATAGGATAATAGGCATTATTTTAGAAGGAATCTAACTCACTACAAACCCAGCAACAAAACGTTTTACTGAGTAGAGGGATAGTTATCTAATCACCCTATTATTGAGTGCTTTGGCCCAGCCTATACATTTACTTTGGCAACGATTACAAAGCTCATCAGGGGTTAAGGGATGAGTAACATAGCCACAAAACATACAAGCATAATGACAACTTGGCTCTATCTTAGTGACGGCTTCATACTGCTTAGGAAATAGCGGCAGACCATAACGCACCTCATCATGTGGATACAGCAATATACTAAAGCTGCCCGTGGTTTCTAACAAACCTATACGGACTTGACCTAGATGTTCAATGCCTTGCATGCGCATTTCAGCAAAAAACTCATCATGTGACATCTGGCCTAATTCAAACTTACTAAGAGCCAATTGGCCATCCTCTACAATGTAAAGTGACGTACCTTCTAAAAAATCCTCAAAAGGACGATATCTCACCATTAACCACGTATATAAACGATATAGGGAGATGACGATACTCATGATCAATATGGCTTGGATTAACGGAAGATCCTCAGTAAACATAGGGTCCCCCGCGATAGACCCTAGCGATAAGATGATGGTTAACTCAAAAATCGACAACTGGCGAACACCGCGTTTACCAGTGTAACGTAAGAACAAAATAATCATCGTAAACATGACAACCACACGTATGACAATTTCTGCAGCAAACGCCCAGCTGGTATCATGTATGAAAATACTGGCCCAATCCATTCGTGAATTCCTATTAATGATTTACAGAGACTAGGGCGTGTCCCTAATTCAGTTTGCAATGAATCATAGTACAAGCTAGATACAGCATAGACTTATAATTACGAGCCAATTTCTCGTATCTAGTCGCAATACTACGGAAGTGCTTTAG
>NZ_JAFCVA010000036.1:0-4054 GCF_049896785.1 Psychrobacter sp. TWP2-1-2
AGTCAAGCGAACACAGCTTACGACCAGCTCGTGAACGAACAGAGAGCTTTTCTAACGCAATTCAAGAACAGCTTAGCGACTATGCACAGCGAGCAGACAGAAGCATTACAGACGCTACAGACAACGCAAAACGAAGCATTGATACAGATAAAGAAAGAGTGTCTGAAAGAGTTAGACGAACAAGCAGAAGAAGTGATATTGCTGAACAAACAAGTCGCTTACTTGATAATGCTATTGAAGCAGCAAAACATAGTAATACCCGATTTGAGCAACAGCAAATAGCAGTTCAGAAAAATGACTTGATGAAAAAATCAGTTGTTGAAGCAGTTGATAAGCCAAAAATTAGCAGACCTCGCCCCCGTTTTTAAAGCTCGATTATCAATGATGTGCATCTTTTCGCGCATCATTGATAATGAGCAAACAAGCGCAGCGCGTTAGCAAACCCTTTTCTTTATTTCTAAAACCGAAAAACCCTAGCGCTAGGCGCTAGGGTTTTTTGGGATTGCTAATACTCTTAAAAAAGAGTATCTTTAAATCTTGTGCTATTTCGCGTTTCCCGACGCTACGTAGCTTTTACAACATCTACTTACGATAGAGTTGATATGACTATTTTACCACGCAAGTACTTTTCGTCAAGCCAATCCGCCCGAAATCCGATAGTAAATTGTATACCCTCCGTATACTATTCTTCTCAAAAAACAAAACAAATCACATTTTCTGGCATTAATCGTCAGACTTTTAGCCATGTCTGCAAAGAAAAATTGAGTTCCGCTCCGTTGCTTGGAACTATTACTAAATTCAATTCCAATTTTTCTCATAAAAAGAATAAAATCTCTGCTAAGCGCCAGTCGGCAAGGTCTGCGAACTTTAAACTCACTGATACTGCTAAAAATCTATTAGCGAATACAGCTCAAAAAAGGGTCTGTGTTTGTATGTCTCATCGTCTAAATCAAGACGAAAATATTTCTATAAAACACAATGGACAAAGCGGTACAGATGGTCGCGCTTATTACAGCAATATCATTCAATGCTCATCTGTTCATACGTGCATTGTTTGCAATAATCGCATCATGTCTAAGCGTAGCAAAGAGATAGCGCAAGCATACGACTACTTTACAAGCTCGCTATATGGCTTTGTGCCTATGCTGACACTAACAATACCGCACAAGCATGGCGGTAGCTTAGAGAAGCAGCTAGAGCTTATCAATCAAGCGTATAAGCGGCTGATGGACGATAGAATAATGCGCCAAGTCTGGCAAATTGTTGGCAAAGTCGGTGCTATCAAAGGCGTAGAGTATACGCACGGCAAAAATGGTCATCATAATCATATTCATAGTTTGATGTTTCTTGAAAAATCACATCATGATATTAAGCTGCCGATTGCGCGATGGAACACTCCAAAGCGGAAAGGAATGCTTAGGCTACTTAATGAAAAACAAGAGAAAAGCTATATAGAAAAAGGGCTACAAGCTCAAATTAGCTACATGAGTTTCGAGAAATTCATTAAATTTTATTGGTTTAAATTGTGTCGTGAAGTCGGCTTGGGAGCAACATCGCTTGAAAATGGAGCAGTCATAACAGAGGGCGATAACGTCAAATCATATATCGCTAAACACAAATCAGCGCAAGAGATTACAAATAGTCGGGATAAAAAAGCTAAAAACGGCAATCGCAATCAGTGGGAACTATTGCTTGATTATCAGGGTGGCGACAATCACGCTGGAATAATTTTCAAAGAATACGCCCAAGCATTCAGTGGCGGTAAATTATTGAGATGGTCTAATGGTCTCAAAAAGCTATTACTCATTGAAGAAATCGAAGATGAAGCAGTGTTATTAGAAGATGAAAACGCTGAAAATCATGTTGTAGAAGAAATAACCCCTGAATTATGGCATCTAATTAAGCGTTATAAGTTACAAGCGCGTTTATTATCTGCTGTCGAAAATGATTATCAAAATAATACGAATGAATACAGCGACATCTTAGGACGCATGATTGAATATCATTGTGAGCGTGTAGAAAGACAACGAATAATAGAGCACCAACATATTAAAAATTTAGTACCTCCGCAGTGGTTTAATGACGTTAGTATTCAGTCCGTATACTAAAATCCTCCCTCCAGTAACCGCCAGTGATTTCTGCTATTTTATGTTTTTAGCAAGCACAGATAGGCTAACCAAAACCCTTCGGGATTTTGATTAGCTATCGTCTTGTAAGGGGAAACCCCTTAACCCCAAAAGCAGAGCAAAATTATGGCTGATACTCAAACTAAAATTCCAAAAGAAAGACCTCGCAAAATTACGATAGGCGTTCGCTTGAGTGATGAAGAATTTAAGCAGCTCGAAGAAAAATCTCACGGCACAACCGTTGCCAATTTTTTACGAACTGTCGGTCTTGGCGATAAGACCAAACCGCTTAAGCGCAGAAAACCGCCACCGAAAACCGATCCGCATTTCATGCGGGTTTTCTGTGGGCTAGCTAATAATGTTAATCAGCTTACGCGCTATGCTCATACACAGAAAAAAGCAGACGCGCTTGATGTTGCAGAACTTGCTTATCAGCTTGCACAAGTCAAAGAAGCGTTAGATAAGATGCAGTATTCAGCAATGGGAGGTGATGATAAATGATGGTCATCATGAACAGGCGCGGTGATAGTAAAGACAGTCGTAGAAGCAGTGGCGGTAAAGCAGTCAAAGATTATTTGCTCGGTAAAGATAATGACCGAGCTAATGCGCGGCTTCTTCAAGGCGACCCCGAGCTGACGACTGAAATAATTAACGGCTTAGATTTTAAAAAGCTCTACACAAGCGGAACACTAGCATTTGTGCATAGTGAAGGTGACAAGCTTAGCGAACAAGACAAGCAAGATATTATTGATAGCTTTGAGCAAACTCTTTTTCCAAATTTAGAGCCTAATCAATATACGGGTTATTGGGTTGAGCATACAGATAAAGTAAATGAAAAAGGCGAGTCGAGACTGGAGCTAAATTTTGTCTTTGCGAGTGTAGAGCTTGAAAGCGGTAAAGCATTGCCAGTCTATTTTCATCGCAATGATAAACATCTCACCGATGCTTGGCGTGATTTTACAGTCGCAAAATATGACTTAATCGACCCTAATGCGCTAGATAGAAAACGCACGTTATCGACTGTCAAAGATTTGCCAAGTGATGTCAAAGAAGTACGAGATGATTTGCATGATTTTATCAAGTCAGAAATAGAACTAGGCAATGTCAGTAATCGTACTGAGCTTGTGAAGAAGCTAACCGATATAGGGATTGAGATTGCTAGACAAACTGATAAATCTATCAGCATCAAAAATCCGCACGGCACGAGAAACATAAGATTATCAGGAGCTATCTATGAGCGAGAATTTACAAGCGAAAAGCTTGTCAGAGACTATTCAGCAAGCGCGACAGAACAGTCACGACAAAGCATTATCGACATTGACGCAGCAAGAGAGCGACTTCAATACAGCGTTGAAAAACGTGCAGACAGATTTTCTAAAAGATTTCAAACAACTGATAACAACAGCATTGAGCGAACTCAACAACTCACAGCCAAAGTTGACAACAGCAGCAGAAAAAGTACAAACGCTGGAAATCGAATTAGCGACAGTGCTCGATACCAAGCTAAACCAAACCCTTTTGAAATTAAGCAAAGAAAACAGTCGTCACATGCAGCAAGTCAGCATCATGAGCGACGTACAAAAAACGGTGATTTGGATTTTTGGCATTATGTTAGTCGTGACGCTATCAGCACTTCTAGCAGTCGTCATTCGACTGCAAATATGGCTACCATTTTTGATAATTTTTGCAGTGATATTGGCGACTATTGGCATAACTTACGCGCTATTACTGATGCAATCGCAAAAAACGGAGAACGATTAAATGCTGACAGCAGAACAGCTACTACGCGACATGCTCAAAGAAATGCAGCAGACGCTACACAGTCAAGCGAACACAGCTTACGACCAGCTCGTGAACGAACAGAGAGCTTTTCTAACGCAATTCAAGAACAGCTTAGCGACTATGCACAGCGAGCAGACAGAAGCATT
>NZ_JAFCVA010000037.1:0-3702 GCF_049896785.1 Psychrobacter sp. TWP2-1-2
ATCGTCCTATCTAACCGAGTTAAAATGCCTGATAACAACCCAATGGCAGGTGGACTTGCAATAGTACTGCAAGACGTGTTGAACGGAAAATCAGTCGTTTGGATGGGGTGGAATGGTGACATTATTGACCAGCTAAATGATAGCGCAGGCAATGAATTTAGCAGTAACAAACGAACTGCTTTAGCGAATACTCAGGCTGATTTGACGCGAGCAGACACAACCATCACTTATATAACTACTGCACTTACCACTGAGCAGTATCAGCAGTTTTACTGCGGTTTTGCTAACAATGTGCTGTGGCCATTACTGCACGAGCGCACCGATTTAATTCATCAAGCGCCAGAGGATTACGTAGGGTATCAAGCGGTAAACCACCTTTTTGCTGAGCAATTAAAAAAAGTTGTAGAGCCTGATGATGTGATTTGGGTACATGATTATCATTTTTTGAGTGTGGTATACCATTGCAGGCAATTAGGAATCAAAAACCGCATCGGCTTTTTCTTGCATATTTCATTTGTATCACTGCCATTTTGGCAACAGCTGGATAAAAGCTTTGAACTCATTTCCCACCTTGCCTATTACAATGTTGTAGGCACGCAAACTCAAGAAGATAAAGTCAACTGTTTTGGCGTCATTCAGCACTATTTAAAAAACTCACTAATAAAAAACTTCCACAATCAGCAAAATATTGGTACCCCTAACTGCTCAACCAGTACGCAGGTGATCCTTAACTTAGGTATGGATACCCCACATAGCTTACTGATTGATACCTATCCAATTGGTACAAATGTGGCTAAAATCCAACAGCAAATTAGCCACTTATCTTTGCAATACGCCAAATATACTGATCATAAAAAGCAGATAAAGCCTGCGACCCAACAAATTATTGCGGTGGATAGAATCGACTACTCGAAAGGCTTATTGAGGCGTTTTTCAGCGTATCGCGATTTTTTACAGCAAAATCCGACCTATCAAAATAAGCTGACGTTATTACAAATCGCCTGTCCTAGTCGCTTAGATTTACCTGTTTACCATGAGCTTTATAACGATGTCAGACAAACGGTTCATAATATTAATCAGCAATTTTTGCCAAATAAAAATGGTCAAAAAGATGCGGCCGGAAGTCGCCAAGCCATTAATTATAGCGAAACCGTATTAAGCCACGAGGCATTGATGAGATTATTTTGGCAAAGTGATATTGGCTGGGTCAACTCGCTTAAAGATGGTATGAATCTGGTTGCCAAAGAATATATTGCCGCCCAAAACCCTGACAATCCTGGCGTATTACTGGTCTCACGCTATGCTGGGGCGGCTGAGCAAATGCAAGCGGCGGTCATCATCGACCCATATCAGCCAAAAAGTATGACAGAAGGCTTAAAAATAGCTTTGACCATGCCCCTAGATGAAAGAAAGATACGTTATGAATGTTTATTACAGGGTTTGAAACAAGAGAATTTACACGCTTGGCATCAAGGCTTCTTAGAAGATCTATATGACAATAAAGAGTACCAAATAGATAGCGTGAGTCCTGTTGCGAATAAATTATTTGGCACATAGCAGTGAAGATGCACCCATGAGACTGCCGAATGCAAACTTTTGCTATTAAAGGTTGAAGCCAGGATAGATAGCATTAGATGGGAGGGGATTACGTAAGTGTTATGAAAATTGGTATTGCTATTCCTGCCCATACTGAGCCAATGGCAATTACTGGTTGTTTAATTACCGAGTCTCATGAATATACTGTTACTTGGGCAATTGTTTCCATGGAACGATCAATAGTCGTTTATAAACCAATGCAACAGACAGGTTTGCAGGATCTTTAGCAAATTTGAAACAAAATAATCTATATTGAGATACGCAATATAAGAGGGTGTGGCCTTATGATTGAGTGTAAATATACTTCACTAACAAGGATTAGAAATCATGTCAAACCAGCCTACTGATAACGATAACATCAAGAATGCTCTAGAATCGCTTGAAAATACAACGGAAGCGCCTTCAAATAATGAAGTGACGGGTGTTGAGGTTTTAAAAGGCGATAAAGTAATATATGAAGACGGTGATTTTGAAGATTACAATGCCGAAAAACAGATTGAGTCGGATAAAGAGGGTAAATCTGCCAAAGAAGATGAATCTAGCGAAAAAGATGAATCTAGCGAAGATGATAAGTCTGAAAAAAATGATAAGTATGGTGCGACGATAGCTAATATCTACCAATGGGCGTCTAAGCTTAAGGATGATTTTATCTCTGACAAAGACGGCAAATCTGATTCTGATGAAAAAGAGACTTCTGATAAAGATGATAAGCACAGTGCCACGATAGGTCATATCTATCAATGGGCGTCCAAGCTCAAAGATGATTTTACCTCTGAAGCTTCCAACATAACGCATGAAGTTTCTGAAAAAGCGCTTGCTATGATGCTCAATAGGCTTGTAGACGGTGTAGAGGCTGAGCTAAAAGCCTTTGATAAGAAGGTAGAAGACTCTAAAGACTCAGTGCCTAATCTAGCCGAGGAACGTAGTAAAATTTCCGATAAAAAAGACAAATACCAAAGTATGCTTGACCTACTACAAAGCTAACTAAACCATAGGATAATTATTGTTAATCATCCTATGGGGTATTTACAAAATTTGAAAGTCTACTTACTTCTTTCTTAATAGAAAGTTAACGAAAACAAACAAAAACCTCATAATACTGGTGAGTAACTCAATTATGCTGAGGCAATAGAAGCTATCAACCAATTTTTCAATTTTATTAAGGATAATGAGATGAAACCACTAAAACCAAACCGCTTATTACACACGACTGTATTGAGTTTGCTACTGGCAGCTACGATGGGCGTTAGTGCTTGTAGTAGTGAAAAAGAAGGTGATAATGCTCAATCAGGCGACGCGACAGGCACCAATCAATCGAGTGACGTAGATACTTCTTCTTCTGGAGGTGATGCCCCTTTAACGGAAAATGATTCTAATATAGGTGCTGGAGAAGGTTCTGGTACGTCTGCCAATAATGAAGTGAATGCTACTAATCCATCTGGATCGACCGATAATATGGGTAATAGTGGGCCAGACACGAATATTAATAGTGATAGGGATGAAAATCCTAATCTAGATCAAACTCCAGCCGATGGCGTGCAGTAGAGGTAGTAGCTCTCCCACACAGCAGCATTATCAAAAAACGATTAGGTTATAGTGGTAATTCGTAGGTCTAGTATAAAAATAAACGTATTCTAAGAAACTGAATGCTAATCGCTGATAGATTAGTCATAAATTGCCGTCAATAAAGAGAAACAAAATAGTTAATAGGCAGTTTTAGCGATTAGTATTAGTACTCCAATGTTAAGTGTTTGAGCAAGGCACTTAGCATTGGATTTTTTATTGCCTTTTATTTAGTGTCTCAGATAACTTCTTATTGAATTCGACCTATCAAATATGTCTTTAATATGACCTTGCTGCTCTCCTCTTACCGACATATTTTTGATAGAAATAAAGGAGCGATACTTATAAGAAAGGTTACTCAAGAAGCTATTTTACTTTTCAAACTATGATCTTTTATCAGGATAATAATAAATTGCGAACTAGCCTAGGGCGTGTCCCTAATCTGTAAAAGTAAGTATAAAGGCTTTAAAATAAAGAGACTATTTCAAACAGGGCTCTCTAAATTATGGCAAGAACAGTGCTCACCGATAATACATGGGAACA
>NZ_JAFCVA010000038.1:0-3689 GCF_049896785.1 Psychrobacter sp. TWP2-1-2
TTTACCAATGCGACAGCCTCCATCATGGTTACTTATCAGCTGCCTTAACTGCTGTTAAGACAGAAACGACTATTATTATTTTTGGATTTAACTAAAAAACCCACTCGCTAGAATGGGCTTTTTGTACTTGGGGCGGTGCTTACATAGCTATTAAATATTCAGCGGTATAACCTAAAGATAGGCTGTTTGGCTGTGTTTCTTTATACATTTTCTCAAAATCTTTCTTAGTGCAATCACTATTTTTCATTTCACTATAAGCATCATTTGCGCTGTTTACCCATCCGCATAATTTACCGATCAAAATATTTAGGCGCAATATAAAATCCTTATGTAAGAATAAATGCTGATTACCGTTTTTAAAGAACTTTATAACAAATAATTCTGCCACTGCATCCTTATTAACATCAAAATAATTCACGGCTAATCGCTCACCATATACAATATCCGCATCAATAAATTCTGAACCATTGCAATAATCGGGTACTGGCATACCTACCAAACGAGCAATAACGCATATATCATTAATAACTTTATGGACGCTGTGACCTCTTATTTCACCTTGAAAACTTGTCTCAATACTAAATAATCTAGGCTGCACAATCCTATAATCTAACTGGTAATGACTGTGATTTTTACCATCGGGCTTTTGATACCTCCAACTACCGCCACCAGTAAAAACCTTTTCATTAGACTTGTAATTTATAATTGCATCTTTAGATGATAGATTAAAGAAAAAATCCTTTACCTGTGCTGATGTATATTGATCTGATTTCTTTATCACCATTTCTGTAATTATTAAAGCATTGATACTTGTAAAATCAATATACTTAGTCTTTGCCATTAGGTTACTGTATATCTTATCTCTATATTTTTCGGTCAATCGCTTTGTTATTGGCTCATAGTTATTGATAAACTGCCTCCAATATTGAGCCTTTAAAGAGTTTATCTTGGTTTTTATACTCTTTTTTATAGTGTTTATATCAATATTCATATCGTTAAAAACAGAAACATCAAGCATATTCAATATTAAAAAGCTATCGACTACTTTTTTTAAGTCGTTTTGGTACAAATTAACTAAATCATCAATTCTATTCGTTTTCTTAAATATCTCTGTTTTTTCCTTTTCTTCTTCTTTGACCTTACCGCTTGATTTTTCGATAAAATCAGGGAAGTTATCATTAAACCAATTATTAAAAGGGTCTGACTTTCTATAGCCTCTAAATGAGTATGCGCTACCGCTGATAATTGAATTTTTTATAAGCAACTTACTGTAAACGTCGCTTATAATCCTTACTACGTCTACCTTTGCTCTTGCTTGGCGATCAGCATTTATAAAATCTGCTTTATGTATAACCTCGCTTACTAAATCTCTTTTGCTTAACGCTGCTTTTATCTTCTCTGACTCAATCCATCTTGACGGCAAAACAAGATAAATAACGGTTGTAAAGCTATTTTCGATTATTGATGTTGTCCATCTTTCAAAATCGCTATAAGGTGGGTTGCAAAATATTATATCGCTCTCAATAGCTGATATATTCGTTTTATAAAAGTCGCTACCTATAAAGGTAATATTATCATCCCATTGTGCTATATGAAGTCTAGCTTTTTCGACTCCGTATAGATTACTAATAGAGTAATTAGAATTACTGCTTTTAACTATTTCGCTTAACTTTTGTAAGACTCTGCCGTCACCACAACCAATATCTAAAATACTGTCTAAATCTCTTAAACAATCAGCCTTTAAAACATCATCACCAATAATATTTATTATCTCGTCTGTTGTTGGATACCATTCAAAATCTGAATTTTCGGCTTTTAGTTCTTCAATTTTTTGCTTGGTCGTTAAATTTCTGCTATCTGAATTAGGTATAATATTAGGCACTTTAAAAACTCCATTTTGCTAATTTAATCCGCTTAGCGTGGCGGTGGATAGCAGGTTTGCTATCCTTTATAGCCTTATTATACCTTTAAGTAACCCATATTACTACCCTAGCAAGGGGTAAAATCAGCTCTTTAATGTAACGTAATGTAACCCATATTACTACCTTTTTAGCCTCTGCGGTGGTGGTTTGGCTAGCCCACAAACAAGCGTCTTTTTGCTTGTTTGTGATCGTGGCTAGTTGGGGCGGTGCTGCCTGCGCCTCTGTGGGCTGTTTGTGCCAATAGCAGGCGGTGCGCCTTGTCGGTCAATATCGAGACGAAAAAAAACCACTCGCTAGAATGGGCTTTTTGTACTTGGGGCGGTGTCTAATATGAATTAATCAAAATCTTAAATAACATTCTTTTAACTTCTTTGGTGGCGGTGTCTGTAAACCTTTTTTTATTTATTATTTTTTTTGCGTTTTCTTTGGTTATTAGTGCGTAACCTACTGTTTGATGACTGCTATGAATACGGCAAGGGTAAAAAGTGCCATTATTATAGGTTAATGGTAAAGAAATAAAGTCTTTATCACCTGCAATCGCTTTTAAATAGTCTTGGCTCAATGGCTGTTCAGCCTTTAAATATCTAATATTAGCTACGCTATTTATAGGTGAATGGTTGCTATAAATTACGATAAAATCATTATTAGTGTTCATTTTTTTCTTCCTTAGCAATTTTTAATCCGCTTGCTTGTGCGGTGGTCGTCAATTTGATGACCTTATCAAGTAGCTATCTTGCTGACTCAATAGAACTATTATACATTTAAGTAACCCATATTACTACCCTAGCAAGGGGTAAAATCAGCTCTTTAATGTAACGTAATGTAACCCATATTACTACCTTTTTAGCTGCTGCGGTGGTGGTTTGGCTAGCCCACAAACAAGCGTCTTTTTGCTTGTTTGTGATCGTGGCTAGTTGGGGCGGTGCTGCCTGCGCTTGGCTCGGCTGTTTGTGCCAATAGCAGGCGGTGCGCCTTGTCGGTCAATCTTGAGACGAAAAAAAACCCACTCGCTAGAATGGGCTTTTTGTACTTGGGGCGGTTGGTTTAAGCGGCTTTTGCCTGTATTAATTTTTCAACTTCTTCAGCGACTTCTAAGTAAAGCTCATAGGATTTAATCAAGTCTCTTAAATAGTCTTTATAACGAAATAATACAGCGTCATTATCAAGCGAGCCAAAATCGTTATTTTCAAGTTTGGCACATATGATAAAATCACAATTAAAAGAAAATAGGCTGTTGTCTAGGCGGTAAACTGTTGTTTCGTTAAGACTAAATGCTATCTTTCCATTCTTTTTAAGGTTTTTTACAAATTCTTCTGTTTGGTATTTTGGATTGCAATTATGATTATAATTTGCATATAAATAAGGTAAATCGGTATATTTATACTCTTTTCTGATCGCCTTTATTTTTGCTATTTTTTGACGGATGATGATATTTTCATCAATATCGTCATAAATTCCATTATCTATTAGTTTCCATTTAAGTTTTGAAGTAGCACTTGCTGATAGCATTTCAAAATTACCATCTATGTCATGGTTTATCATTGCACTTTTCAATAAATCAAGATTATCATATTTTGCATTAATGCTTATCTCTTGACCCTCAATGATACCGATTGCATTTTTACCAGTTAAAATAGACATTTTTTTCTTCCTTAGCAATTTTTAATCCGCTTGCTTGTGCGGTGGTCGTCAATTTGATGACCTTATCAAGTAGCTATCTTGCTGACTCAATAGAACTATTATACCTTTAAGTAACCCATATTACTA
>NZ_JAFCVA010000039.1:0-3600 GCF_049896785.1 Psychrobacter sp. TWP2-1-2
ATGGTGATCACAAGTGTTAGTTTGAATAATTACTTATAGAGAGCAAAAAAAATAGTATTGATATTGTAATTTTACTTGAATACCTCATATAGATATGTCATAATTAAATGTCAATGTATTATGTTAACGTAACCTGACGGAACAATTGTAAGAATAACTAGCTTAATTAAATAAAATTATTAGTTAAATTTAGACTTAAAACTTATTCATGATCGCAGTGCCAAAAGGCATTTATGCGATTTTTTTGTGTTTAAAAAAGGAGTAGAAAATATATATGGATAATACAACAGACCAAACCAGTCAAGGCTACATGGTTGATTGGTTAAGAGTAAGAGTAGAAGTAGATCACAATCCAGAAGAGCTAAATAGTGCTATACGATTTGATGCAATAAAGACTGATAATGGCTATAGTGAACCTATGAAGTCGTATAAAGAAATATGGATAACAGAACCTAGTTATAGTAATAAATTAAAAGTGAAGTCCACGAAAGACGGTACTTTATTGATTGATGGTAATTTAGGGAAGTGGTTAACAGGGCATAATATTACAGGTGATAGTGATGTTATAGCATTAGTCTATAAGACAGTAATGAAGTTAGCTGAAATAAGCGAGCATATAACGCCAACTCAGCAACAATTAGATGCTATCCAAAAGGGTTACTTCAAAATCCATGTGATAGATGTAAACAAGGCAATATTGTTTGAAACTAAAGACAAGTCATTGCAATACTTAGAACGATTAAAATACCATGCAAGCTATGCAAGATTTGATAAGCACGTAGAAAGCAATGGTATCTATTTTGGCTGGGACAGTAAGCGTAAGAGATTAAAGTATTATCACAAAGGAACCGAGATCGCTAATAACAAAAAATATCAACACAATACTGATGAATTACAAGCATTAGCTGATCGTATGATTAGATGTGAATTACGCTTAATGTCACGTGAACTAAAGGATAACAACCTATTAAACGGCTTTAATTGGACACCTGAAATAGTAAAACAGTTGATTGATGATGCACATAGTAAGTTAAGATTACCAGAACCAATGAGCTTACCTAAAGACTTACCTAGTAAGTATATACGTTTTATTTCATGCTTTAAGAATGGCTCATTAGTTGAAAGCTATAAAAAATCAGTAATAGATAGAACGAAAAGAGAACTAATGAAAAATTATGGCGTTGATCTGCATAGACTGACATTTTAAATTACTAAGAGCTAGTTAGTACCTGAGATATTTCAAAATAAGCCCCCTATCTTTTATTGAGCCAATCGCAAGCTGTTAAACATAGCAGTGTATTGAGCCTAAGTTATGTAAGTGCTTGTAAGATTGGTATAGGAGAGATAAAGAGGGTTAGGGTACAAGGTGTGATGACCTATAAATCCTTTATCTTGTATAGCTTTGAAGTTGATTAGATGGTATTACTATAGTTAGTAATTACAGTATTTAATAGAAACTAGAAAACCTAGTAAAGACAGGGTGTCTAGCAATTATGAGTTAAGTAGAGTAGAGATATATGGACGTTATTCTTATCTAAATAAACGTGAGTAAAAAATATGCTTAAATTATTGGTAGGTGCTTTAATAGCTTTGACAGCTGCTAACTCAGTTGCAGGTAATACGTATGTCTATAAAGACAAAGGTGGGCAGGTACTACTCACTAATGTTAATCCAAGTGGTAATTTTGATAAGTTCACTAAGAAAGTAAAAGTAACCTATCATCGTGACGATAAAGCAATCAAATCAAATCAGAACCAAGCAGACTCAAAAGAGCAAAACGTATCTTACGGTATAAGTTCAAATTCTAATAGCGCTAGTTATGCAAATTCAGCATACGATTCCCTTAGATAGATATTTATCTTGCCTATTACATAAGAGCGACGTACAGCCTTTTTAAGCGTCTTTAGAGCCATTCAGCTACCTTTGCATAGGAAACATAAAACAGAGCCATTCTAGGGGTTTTTTATAAGCACTACGCAAGGGTTAAGAGGTAAGATAAGTGTCAGTTAAGATAAGCTGGCAAGTATCATTAATCTTATTTAGTTCCTATAGCCAAACGATGATAAAAATCACAAAAGACCTTAAACATTCCATTTTTTTGGACACCAAAAACACTAACAATTAATTTAATTTAATTTAATTTAATAACAGATACTTAGGAAATAATTATCCTCAAGGAGAGCGTGGGAATAATTCTAGTGTCCATTGATAAATGTCAGTCACTTAAATTTGATCAAGTTATTAAGAGCTTTAGCAATCTCCAGTCCAACACCAAAACCAATACCAGCTGCTACCGATAGTATTAAAACTAAAAAGAACATACTATCTATATCATCCATATTTATCATTTGTTAAACCCTCCGTTTATCGATTGTTGGTATTATTGTTGGTATTGTCAAAATAAATAATCAAGAAAGCCCTAAAACACTTGGGTTACAGCCGACAGTTGAGTTCCTACTGTAGGAGTCACACTCAATATTCAGTCATCATACTAAAAAAACCTAGCAGCAACCATCGCAGACAAAACGAAAATTAAACCGCAGACACCAAGTGACCTCAAGATAAAACGCTTATTACTCAATGCTAATCCCCTTTTATCTTTGTGGTTATTCAATCAATATACACTAAGTGTTGTGTAGTGCCAGAAAAATCGAATTACTCACTGCAAGTACACCCTGATGTACACCCAAAGCGCCTACCTACAGATAACCATATAAATATCAGAAACTTAGCTATCAAGCATGGTACCCACTACAGGTACCACTATCGTTTTTAGCAATATTATTTTTCTACAGATAACAAAAAACCCCATTCATCACTTGACGGATAGATGGGGTTTATCGTTTAATTGGGCAACGGTTACAGCGTGTTGAAGCACACTGTAACGGACAAATAAGCAGTGGCGCTGCGTTATTTGAACAGTATTGAATACCCGTTTAAGGGTTATTTTATCCATATCCTGCTCAAAACTCAACTCTCTGTTACGATTTATCATATATAAAACCGTTTATTTATCCGTTATAGCCTTGTGCTGCTCTCTCTGTACTGTACCTTTCAAACGGGTGGCAGGACTCATGTGACGACAGCGTTTGATAATAGGTAAAGTTTGCAACTGGGGTTACTGAACAGAGCAGACAGCGCAATGAGTGTTTATATTGTTTTTCGGTGCGGTACATTGGGTGTATGCCCTTGCTAGCATAGAAAACTTGTAAAGGTCATGAGCGTGTTCAGGCGGTGCTATCAGCCGTAATCATGACAGGATCAGCTTGATACAGTGATGATCTCCTAATGACGATAACGACCGATTGACGGGTAATATCGCATAGGTAATACACTAAGGTGTTTACAGTTTATCTGTAAGTGCTTTAGGGTGAGTGTTGCCTAAAACTCCTACTCCCTCAATCTGGATAATCGGCATAACAACAACAAAATAAGTTAGTTAATTAGTACTTATTGATTGATTACAGAGTCGATAGTGTTGATGGTGATCACAAGTGTTAGTTTGAATAATTACTTATAGAGAGCAAAAAAAATAGTATTGATATTGTAATTTTACTTGAATACCTCATATAGATATGTCATAATTAAATGTCAATGTAT
>NZ_JAFCVA010000040.1:0-3267 GCF_049896785.1 Psychrobacter sp. TWP2-1-2
GACCATTATCGATGCTAGACAGCACTTGTTTACGATAGTCGATTGAATAAGTCATGGTTTATCTGAATAGTTGATTAGTTTTTATGTATTGTATCGGTTTTATCTGAACTCTACTATAGGATATTTGATTATATTCGTCACAAAAGTCTTCTACACCATAGTCATAGTTGCATTCTTCATTGCCATGAATCAAAACTTTATAGTCAGCGTCATCGGAATGTACAGCGCTACAACCAGACATTAGAAGTAAGACTATAGCTGACATAAGTCTCATTTAGTTATTCCTAAAATAATGTGATGGCTGTAACTGGCGTAGAGACTTTCGAATACTTTTACACTAGATCTAATTATAATCCTCAGCTCACTTGCAAAACCTATCTCTGATCATACAATTCACGCACCACTTCACCAATCGCTGCAATACCATCAGTCAGCGTCTGCTCATCCGCCGCGATACTCATACGAATACATTCATGCGCATGCTGATAATCGCTAACATCGACACCAGGGAAGAAATACTGACTTGGTACAATGAGCGTGCCTTTTTCTTTTAAAATCTCGTACAGCTCAACCGTGGTAATCGGCAAGTCTTTAAACCACAACCATAAGAATATCGCGCCTTCAGGCTGATGAATCATCAACGGGTACTCGCCCAATGCTTCTTTTAACAGCTTCACGGCAAGGGTCGCCTGCTTTTGATAAAACGGCTTGATCTCATTATCAGATAACTGTTTGATACGATCGTTTTCTACCAATGGCGTGGCAATGGCTGCACCAAAGCGTGTCGGTGCTAGATTCACGACTGCATTCATCGCGCTGACCGCTTCGATCACTTTTGCATCGGCAACGATAATACCAGTACGCATACCGGGCAGGCCAATTTTAGACAGGCTAAAGCATAGAATTGTATTGTTATCCCACGTCAAATGCGCGTCCGAATAGATGATGTTAGGGAAGGGCATACCGTAGGCATTATCGATGATAAGCGGTATGTCATAGCGTTTGGCAATCTCGGCCAAATGTGCCATTTCATCATCGGTCAGTACGTTGCCAGTCGGATTGGTCGGGCGGGAGCAGCAAATCGCGCCAATACGGCCTTCCTTTAGCGCTGGCAAGTTCTCTAACGCGTCAAAATCCACACGATATTTAAAGAAGCCTGCCGCGCCATCATGCGTCACTTCATCGATATGCGGCAATACGGCAGTGAAATGCTGACCTTCGACATGCACGTCGCTATAACCGATATACTCAGGGGTCAATGGCAGTAGAATGGATTTGTCGATAGATTCGTTCTTCTCATCTTTGAACGCACCGCCAAACAGATTAAAAAGATAGAAAAATGCGTTCTGTGAGCCATTGGTCAGGGCAATGTTTTCTGAGGTTAGATTCCAATCATAATGACGGTTAAAGAAGCCAACCAAGGCATCAATAAAGGCGGAATCACCTTGCGGATTAGAGTAATTCGCCATGCTGATAATCGCGCTACTATTGGCCTCTCCTGCATCATTGTCATTACCTAGCGCTTTATACGTCTCCAAAAATAGCTCATTGACGGCATCAATTTTGGCAGGGTTACCACCGCCCAGCATGTTGACTGGCTGATCGCTTTTTAGCGCATCGCCCAAATCGTCCATCAATTGTGAGATGCCAGTGGGCTGGGTAAATTTTTGACCGAACTTTGAGAATTTCATAAGGCTACCATGCTGTTTGGGAGGGTGTTATAAGTTGGTATTTAACCGATAAAGTTGGGCTAGTATAGCAAATGAGGGCTATAAAATAAGCAAAGTGCATGGCTGATATTGGTTTATATGTCTATACAGCTTATGAAGTAAAAATCGCCCGCTAAGTGGATAGGGGCGTTTTGGTTAAGTTGAATACGTACGACAATAGATGACGTACTAGACATACATATTCTTGCTTGTCAGTACCAAGATGTTCATAATAAAAAATATAAAATTATTTTAAAAATACTTAGAAAAATTTAATACTTAGAATTATAAGCACAGGAATTTACTTCATTACTAGGGAAATACAGCTATGTTCGATTGTTCTCAAGAGTTTAATAATTTTTATCAGAACCATGTAAAACTTACTGAGAAAGAAAAAAATCAATTGCGGGAAAAGAGGGCAAATAATATTAGGAGACTAGAAGACGGTCTAGAAAAATATAATGAAGAAAAAGGTACGGATTTTAAGATTGCAGAAACTAGAACTCAAGGGTCTATGGCTATGCATACTATCATACAAAACGATGAAAAAAATTATGATATAGATGTAGCAATAGTCTTTGATTCGGCTAATTTAGCTGGCTTAGGGGCTCAAGCATCGAGAAATATGATAGCTAATGCTTTTAGGAGCGAAATGAAGCGCTTTGCGAGAGAACCAGAGGTAAAAACGGGTTGTGTTAGAGTATATTATAAAACAGGATACCATATCGATTTTGCCATATTTAGAAGGTCAAAATATTATGAATGGCAAGAGAAATACGATTATGAATATGCTGGCGATAAATGGTCTGAGAGAGATATTAAAGCTTTAGATGTTTGGTTTATTAACGAAGTAAAAGCAAAAACTGATGATTTAAGAAAAATAGTTAGACTATCTAAAATGTTTTGTAAGTCAAGAAAGGACTGGGGGTCAATGCCAAGTGGTTTAGTCCAAACAATATTATGTTCGGAGAAATTTGAATCCTCTTATTCTCGTATAGATGAAAAGTTTTATTATACCTTAAAGTCCATTGAAAATAGACTAACATGGAACTTAAAAGTTAATGCACCAAATAATATTGATAATTCTAGACTAATAACAATCAGACAGGTTGATCTTGATAAAATGAGTAGATGGAAAGATAAATTGTCTACACAATTAGAAAAGCTAGATATACTATTTGAAAGTGATTGCACATATCAAGAAGCTATATCTGCTTGGGGAGAATTTTTCAATCATAATTATTGGTCTGAATTAGGTAAATTAATAGTTAAAATATCTGAGTCTTTAGAGTCACGGAGCTATAAAGACACTGAGGAATTTATAGAAGAGCTTTACCCCGTATTTGAGAGATATAGTGTAGGTATTGATTGTAGGGTGTCAGAAGATGGGTTCAGGGAGATACCTCTTTACAAATACTTAGAAAAACACCTTCGAGGGTTGGTAATCATCCCAACCATAAGACACTTATCAAATAGAATTAAGCTGCGTGGTTTAGTTTCTGCATTGGCGTAAAACCGCCATTGCCCATATTCGGGCGCTCGTGGTTGTAGTGATATA
>NZ_JAFCVA010000041.1:0-2669 GCF_049896785.1 Psychrobacter sp. TWP2-1-2
TCTTGCCAAACGGCGTCAAATAGCTGACTAATATCTCGATATTATCTGCGCTATTTTCCTTGTTTGACTGCAATTTATCTCATTTTTATCGCCATTTTTAAAATGAGGACACGCCCTAATAAGGTGTTAAAAGGAGCTAAAAATGAAACTCGCAGAAGCCCTACTTATTCGTAGCGATATGCAAAAAAAACTTGCTCAAATTAAAGGACGTATTCGTAGTAATGCTAAAGTTCAAGAAGGTGATACGCCAAATGAAGATCCAAATCAGCTAATGATTGAGGCTAGTCAAGTCATTACTGAGTTATCTGCTTTGATTGAGCGTATTCACCGTACCAATGCAGTTGCTAAGACGGATAAAGATCAATCAATGCTGACGCTATTGGTTGAACGCGAGGCGTTGGAGATGCGCCACAAACTATTAATTGAAGCAATTGAAGCGACCGACACTGAGGCAGATCGTTATAGTCATCGTGAAATTAAATGGAATATTATGGTCTCAGTAGCTGGCCTACAAAAGCAAGCCGATGACCTGGCGATGAAACTACGCAAAATTAATATTGTCATTCAAGCCAATAACTGGCAAATTAACCTTGTTGAATAAGATTTGTAGACCACTAAATTTATAATTCTCTATTCGTTCAGTCATAAATGAATAGAACCCCCTATTGGAACCGATTGGGCGAGTGTCAGACCCCTTACCTACACAACAGGGGGTTGAAAACATACTGTAGTGTCTGTCATGCGTTGCGGGTAGACGCTTTTTTTACTACTTATGCCCCGAACACATCACAGTTCACAAGGTACTACTTAGACCTTACTACCAGATACTGACAGTCGGTTTCAATTTTACGTTTAATGCCTCTTGATACGCCAATTATCAAGAGCGTCATCTACGAGTACTACGGAACCTGTCCCACATTCTGTGTAACAGTTTATTACCCCACATCAATACTTATCAAAAAGATACATCAATTATAAACGTTACAATATTTTGGCGAACCTAATCGAAAGAAGGATTGAACCGCCCCAGAATTGTCGGAGACCTAACTAGACTGACTAAAAAAGCCCGTGACCATAGTCACGGGCTTTTTATATTTTCAGGGTATGATTATTGAAAATACAATAATCAATATTTATTTTGGTTACGCCACTCATCTACATCCCGTTCAGCATCTTCTTTTGAATGACCATAACGCTCTTGGATACGTCCAACCAGCTTGTCACGATCACCTTCGATATGGGTGAGATCATCATCTGTTAAATCTGCCCACTTTTGTTTTACTGAACCTTTGAGTTGGTTCCATTCGCCTTTTAGTGTCTGGTTATTCATATCATTATCCGTTTTTTGATTGTTTTTGTACTGTTCATCCATACTTTGTTCGTTCACATTTTGATTGTCCATTATGGTTTTCCTTTTCCATTTATGAGTTTGTGAGTCAATGTATTTATACCAAGACCATGCTCATTCATCTTTTATTTTTTTTATTGATGAATGGGCTATCAGCAGTTATTAAGCTTCAAGCTGATATATCTAATATAGAGAGACACAATTGGGCTGTCTGTACAACGAATGTTTAAAGTGTTGCTGAGCTATTGTTAAGTCCACTGATTTGTTATGACGGTATAAGTTATGATTTAAATTAGCCTGTTAATCATAAGAAAAGTCTTTAATTAAAAAAGACTATAAAACATGCTGAGTGACATTAATTTGAATTATAACTACAGATTTTAGTCCAATAATTAAGATACCACAGCTATCAGCCCTGCCTTAATACCCGATAAACCGTAGCTACCCCAACACCAACCGCCTTAGCGATCTCCTCTTTTGTCATATTGTTTTGACTGGCCAACTCTCTAATACGATTGTGTTTCGTTGTATTAGGCTTCTTACCAGTGGGCTTATAGCCACTGTTAGCCAATCCCTGCTTGATACGCTCTCTACGCTTGTCGTTATCAAGCTTTGCCATCGTTGCTAACAAATCGATAAGCATATGGTTAATCACTGTTAGGATCTCACCTGTCATGCCATTACTCACTGTATGCGTGGTTGGTAGATCAGCCACCACCAACCGTAACCCCCTATCTTTGATACGCTGCTTTAAAATCGCAAAGTCATCTTGAGATAGCCTGCTTAATCTATCCACGCTTTCAACCAGCAGAATATCGCCTTCTTCAGCATCATTGAGTAACAGAGTGAGTGCTGGTCTATCAAGCTTAGTACCACTGAAATGCTCTACGTACTCAACATGGTTATCATCATAGCTTTGGCTAAAGCTAATCAAGTCAGACAAGGCTCTCTTAGCGTCTTGATCCTTAGTACTGGCTCTCACATAAATACGAACAGTCATAACGCCACCCCTATCAATTGGACTTAATAGTTAATGTTCATTGATAATAGTAAGATATTACTATCATTTAATAATATAAACAAGTCTAATGATAGATAAGTTATTGTTTAGAGGTTTTATGTTTTGGGTATAGTGCAGTGATAGGGTGCTTAGAGTAGGGACGCTGCTTTATAAATAGTTAGATGGCTATTATCAAAACGTGTTGACTAATGAAGGTTGAGTAACGGGGGCAGTATTTGATCAGTTACAGAACTCGTATCAAATTGAACACTCTTACCCTCAAGTGTCTTTATGTTTATGGCAGACTTGTTATAAGATCCA
>NZ_JAFCVA010000042.1:0-1476 GCF_049896785.1 Psychrobacter sp. TWP2-1-2
GCTAAAGCACTTCCGTAGTATTGCGACTAGATACGAGAAATTGGCTCGTAATTATAAGTCTATGCTGTATCTAGCTTGTACTATGATTCATTGCAAACTGAATTAGGGACACGCCCTAGGGTTTGCACTTAATCGACTTAGATACACTGCCAAATTTTTATACGTCATAGGTGATTTTTCTAATACCAATGACCACTCCGCCAACATAAATAAGAAATAATCACATGATGATAGCTTTTCACCAAGCAAGAACTCCTTAGAATCAAGCTGATTGTCTATTATCGACAATGCCTCTCCAATACGCTCATTTTGAGCAGATATAATATTGGGTATATTGCTCTCGTTGTTAGTATGGCGATGTGGATAATAACGAACCATCAGTTCCGCTTGCAGTGTGTTGTTTAAAAATGCAAGCCACTGAAAAAACAATGGTCGTTTAGGGTCGCCAATTGCTGGTATTAACTCATACTCTGGATATGATTCACAAATATGAACGCAGATGGCGAGGCTTTCGAAAATTGGCTGCTCATCATCAACCAGCGTTGGAATACGTCCAGCCGGATTCAACTTCAGATAGTCAGCTGATTTGTGACGGTTACTCTCTCTTTCAACAAATACCAACTCATAATCCGCTTTCACATGATGGAGCAAAAAATGTGGTGCTAAACTCGCATTGTTTGGGTAATAGTAAAGTTTAAACAAAACAGACTCCGTTCTAAAGTTGACAGAGATTGATAGTAATTTACTATCCGACTAAAATATATCTTAGATCAAAGCTCAATAAATTAGTAGAAAATCACTAATCGCTTTAGCTATTAAATATACTTTTAATAGCAGGTTCATCATTATTGATACTTGTTAGTGTCTCAAATCCTTTCTTAGTACCAAAGTATAGCGCGTCTGTTTGCTTCTCTCTATGAAAACGAAGTTCATCGCCCTTGTTGTCAGTTAACGTAAATTCATTAAACACTTTTTCCCAGTGAGATTTCTTTTCAGCTTCGTTATGATCAGCTTTAAATGTTGGCTTTAAAATATAAGAAATATCTTTACCTGCTTCTTTGGTTATAAAAGGCAACAGTTCTTTGTGTTTTGTTAAATATAGACATATTTTCTCAATATCGTCCACATTCTCTTTACTATCAGTTAGTTTAATAATTAACATCGCTTTATATCCTAATTTGCTTTCTAGCTTAGTGTTATTGAAAGTTAACTAACCTATTAAAATGGTAGAAGACCAGTATTCATGATCCCAGTTGCTTACTCGTAAGCCTAGCATTGTTATGCTCATCTACTTTAAACCGATATTAAAGACAATACTACTAAACTCCGCTATTTACCCCAAACACCAGCTAAAAGAAAAACCCCCTCCGCGAAAGCGGAGGGGGTTTTTCTTTAGAATAGAGAGCTGACGATGACCTACTCTCACATGGACGAATCCACACTACCATTGGCGCAATGATGTTTCACTTCTGAGTT
>NZ_JAFCVA010000043.1:0-1199 GCF_049896785.1 Psychrobacter sp. TWP2-1-2
GGTAATCCCCCCAATAAATAAGAACACTTAGAAATAGAGATTAACTGCTAAAATATACCAGCAGGAGAATCCTATGAAAAAGACACGCTTTACTGATAATCAAATCGTTAATATCCTTAAACAAGCAGAACAAGGCGTACCTATCGCTGATTTATGCCGTGAGTATAATGTCGGCCAAAGCACGTTCTATAACTGGCGCTCTAAATATGGTGGCATGGATGCTGCGCTTATCACTCGTCTCAAAGAGCTTGAAGTTGAGAATGCTCGCTTAAAAAAGATGTATGCCGATGAATGTCTCAAATCCGACATATTACAGGATGCCATGTCAAAAAAGTGGTAGCGCCACTCAGGCGCAAAGAGATGGCTTGTCACTACATTAAAGAGCATGGCATCAGTATCCGCAGAGCTTGCTTGATCTTTAACATTAGCGTCACCTGTTATTATCACAAGTCGGTAGCAACGGATGAGAATAAGCAGATAGCGGACTTGCTCATAGATCTGACCGAGCAGAACAAGAACTGGGGCTTTGGATTGTGTTTTTTAAGCCTGCGTAACGTGCTGGGACTGCCATACAATCATAAACGGGTGTATCGCATCTACTGTGAGCTTGAGTTGAACCTTAGAATCAAACCTCGCCGCCGCATGAAGCGCGCCAAACCTGTGCCACTTGCTGTACCTGATAAGATAAACCAAAGCTGGAGCATGGACTTCATGCATGATGCTTTAACTGATGGACGAGGGTTTAGACTGTTTAACGTCATTGATGATTATAACCGTGAAGCCTTAACCGTTGAGATTGACTTCTCATTACCCGCTCAAAGAGTCATACGCAGTTTAAATCAGCTGATTGAATGTCGAGGTAAACCGGTCCAGGTAAGATGTGATAATGGACCTGAGTACATCAGCAACGCGCTCAAAGACTGGGCTTTAGATCAAGGTATTACGATAAGCTATATTGAGCCTGGCAATCCACAGCAGAATGCTTATGTTGAGCGCTATAATAGAACAATGCGTTATGATTGGTTAAATCAGGAATTATTTACAGATTTAGACCAAGTCCGTCAGCAAGCTGAGGCTTGGTTATATCACTACAACCACGAGCGCCCGAATATGGGCAATGGCGGTTTTACGCCAATGCAGAAACTAAACCACGCAGCTTAATTCTATTTGATAAGTGTCTTATGGTTGGGATGATTACC
>NZ_JAFCVA010000044.1:0-1198 GCF_049896785.1 Psychrobacter sp. TWP2-1-2
TTATCATCTAGCGCCGTAAAACCACGTCCTTCTAGGGCGTGGATATCAGGCGTCAACCGTTGTCACCTAAGATTGAACATACCTTGATAACCAAATACATTGAGATCATAATTACCCCATGAAAACGCTCAAACTACGCATCAAAGACAAACATGCCACTCAGCTAAATATCTTAGCGGGGTCGGTTAACTTTGTCTGGAATTACGTCAATGAGCTAAGTTTTAAACACCTCAAGCGTACTGGTCAATTCTTTTCGGCTTATGATTTGGCTACTTACACCAAAGGTGCGGGTGAATATCTAAACCTACACAGCCAAACCTTACAAGCAGTGACCGAAACCCATGCCAAGGCTCGTAAACAGTTTAAAAAAGCCAAACTCAACTGGCGCACCAATAACCCTAAAGCCAAACGTAGTTCTCTTGGTTGGATTCCGTTTAAAAAGACCGCTATTAAGCATATTAGCACCCGCCAAAGTGGTAAAAAGTGTCTAAAAAGCACCCTACAATTCAGCTTAGCTAAAGGTAAAAAACTCACTATTGACCTATGGGACAGCTATAACTTAGCGCTCTACACCATCAATACTTGCGAATTGGTACAGGACAATCGCGGTCACTGGTACGTCTGTGTGACGGTTAAAGAATTTCCAAAAACAGCGTGTGGCACTGGTCAAGTCGGTATCGATTTAGGCTGCAAAGATTCAGCAGTCAGTAGTGATGGCGACAAACTGCAAACCAAAGTCACTCATCAATACGCTGAAAAACTGTCCATTGCTCAAAGAGCTAAGAATAAAAAGCGGGTCAAGGCCATTCACGCCAAGATTAAAAATACCCGTCAAGACCTCATTCATAAATTCACATCAAAGCTTGTCAAAGCCAACAGCCTAATTGTTGTTGGTAAAATCAAATCAACATCATTCACTAAGGGCAAACTGGCCAAATCCGTCTATGACGCAGGTTGGTTTGAAATTAAGCGGCAACTGGATTATAAATGCGCGAACGCAGGTTGCCACTATATCGAAGTGAATGAAGTGTACACCACCCAAACCTGCTCGTGTTGCGGCTCTCGCCAAGACAGTCCGAAAGGTAGATCAGCGCTTGGTATAAGAGTATGGTTTTGTCGTTCTTGTAAAACGACCCATAACAGAGACGTTAATGGAGCAAAAAACATTCTCGCGGTCGGGCTTGGCCGTCTTTAGTAG
>NZ_JAFCVA010000045.1:0-906 GCF_049896785.1 Psychrobacter sp. TWP2-1-2
TATAGTAGAGTTCAGATAAAACCGATACAATACATAAAAACTAATCAACTATTCAGATAAACCATGACTTATTCAATCGACTATCGTAAACAAGTGCTGTCTAGCATCGATAATGGTCTGACTGTTAGAGAAGCTGCTGCTTTTTACGCGCTTAGCACCAGTACTATACATAGCTGGAGACAGAACTTAGAGCCTAAGAAAGTGCGAGATAAAGCCCCGACTAAAATACCTGATGACGCTTTGCTTCAGGATGTCAAAGCATATCCTGATGACTATCAATATGAGCGCGCAAATCGTCTGGGTTGTAGTAAAACTGGCATTCATCATGCTTTAAAACGATTAAACATCAGCCAAAAAAAAGACACTAGAGCATCCAAAAGCCTGTCTGGAAAAAAGAGCTAAGTATCTCAATCACCTGAGTGATTATATAATTCAAGGCTATCCCATTGTTTATATGGATGAAAGTGGCTTTGAGCATGAGACCATCAGGCCTTATGGCTATGCTCCGATAGGTAAGCCTTGTATCGATCGCTACAACTGGCAAGGTAAAAAACGTACCAACGTCATTGGAGCCCTATACGAAAGAGTACTATTTGCACTTGATTACTTCGAGAAAAACATCAATGGCGATATATTCTATAACTGGTGCAAGTACACGCTAATACCGAGCCTAAAAACCAAGTGCGTAATCGTAATGGATAACGCAAGCTTTCATAAACGAGTACAAAAACTGCTTAATAGACACGGCCATCGCCTTTTATTTTTACCACCCTACAGCCCTGATCTAAATCCTATCGAGAAGAAGTGGGCACAAGCTAAATTTCTACGCCAAGGATGGATGGAAAATAATCTGCCTAAACTATTTCATGATATGGGCTGTATCGATTTTATATTAAACTTACTATA
>NZ_JAFCVA010000046.1:0-801 GCF_049896785.1 Psychrobacter sp. TWP2-1-2
TAGGGCGTGTCCCTAATTCAGTTTGCAATGAATCATAGTACAAGCTAGATACAGCATAGACTTATAATTACGAGCCAATTTCTCGTATCTAGTCGCAATACTACGGAAGTGCTTTAGCCTTGCAAACGTGTTTTCAACTAAGTGTCGTAGTTTATATAAATAGTGATCAAACGCTACATCTGGTTGTTTAGCATTTTTTCTTTTAGGGATGACAGGGCTTATGTTATCTTGCTTTAGCCTAGTTCTAATGGTTTCAGAATCATAAGCTTTATCAGCAATAAAGTAGGTCGCATCCGTTAGCATCTCTATAATATCATCTACCGCTTGGCTGTCGTGGACGTCACCCCCAGTGATTTTAAAATCAATCGGGTTTCCATGCGAATCGACGGCGAGATGAATCTTGGTAGTGGTTCCACCTCGTGACTTTCCAGTAGCTCGAAGCTCTCCTCGTCTTGCGCCGCTTGAATGCTGATGACAGCGGATATAGCTTCCGTCTGCGAATACCCATTCTTCATCAATACTTGCTCGTAGGTCAAAAAAAATTGTTCCCACAACCCCTTTTTTGACAACCTATTAAAACGGTTGTAGGCCGTTTTCCATGGACATAGCTCACTCGGTATATCACGCCATGGCGCGCCTGTACGAAGTTTCCACAATATGGCTTCCATGACTTGTTTGTCGTTTTTCCAAGTATGACAGCCATGAGCCTTCATGGTACTTTGGAGTTGTTCCCATGTATTATCGGTGAGCACTGTTCTTGCCATAATTTAGAGAGCCCTGTTTGAAATAGTCTCTTTATTT
>NZ_JAFCVA010000047.1:0-781 GCF_049896785.1 Psychrobacter sp. TWP2-1-2
CTGCCCCTATTGGCTTGCTATAGTAATTGATACCTTGTTTGCTTGCTAAGCGTCAAACAGGTATCAAAACTATATCTAAGCCCCTAGTGACCGTCATTTCTCGTTTCAATCGTTGCCTCAAGAGCAGATCGCAACTAATCAGATGCACACGGCTATTTCTCGTTCTAAGCGAAAAGATGCTTATAACGACAAGCCGTAACCAGTACCAATCAAGATCACAGTATTAAATAAAGTGAGATAAAGCCTCACCTAATTTAATACTGCTACAAAAGCCGTAGCAAGTGCCGCTAATCTATAGCGTTCATACCGTACCTGACCACCACCCCCTCGCCTTTAATAATAAATACAGCCAGTAAATATTTGTCAATGTTCGTTCGTCAGATAATTGAATATTTTTTTCGCTTGTGGCGAAAATAATATTAAATTTTCACGCAGAAATGCCCTAGTGGGGCATTTTGCTTGCCGAGCCGCTGCATGACAAAATTTACTGTCAGCTTTCTTTGTGGCTATGGGTTCGGTGGGTCGAATATGTGCCTAACAAAAAATAAGCAGCCCAAGCAGACAGGCGCACAAATCAGAGCAAAAGAAGTGACAAGCCAAACAGCCCACAGAGGCGCAGCAGTGGCAGAAGTGGCGACGATGGGTAAATACTAGCGGAGCAAGTCAGCGCCACGCAGACAGGCGCACAGGCAGGCATAAGCGCAGCTGATGAAGTGGCAGCGCAGCAGCTAAAAAGGTAGTAATATGGGTTACATTACGTTACATTAAAGAGCTGATTTTA
>NZ_JAFCVA010000048.1:0-700 GCF_049896785.1 Psychrobacter sp. TWP2-1-2
TTGACTAATGAAGGTTGAGTAACGGGGGCAGTATTTGATCAGTTACAGAACTCGTATCAAATTGAACACTCTTACCCTCAAGTGTCTTTATGTTTATGGCAGACTTGTTATAAGATCCAATTAGGTAAGACTGGCTATCTATATAGCCCCAAAAAATATTGCGTCCACTCTAAACAAGCACGGAGTCTCAAATTTAGAACAAGATATTTAAAGTATGGTGCTTTGCTAAAAAGGAATAGAAGTGACTTCAGGAAGAAGCCTCGGTATAAACAGGCAACCTTTATATATCTGCCCAAAAAACTTTTCTGATTATTTATGCAATCAGCAAGAGTACTGCGTGTTTTTAGATATAGATGGCACGCTCGCTGAATTTACGCTGCACCCTAAAGATAGCATCATCCCAACGTCCACTTTAACGCTTTTACAAAACATACAAAGCCACGGGGTGAAAATTGCAGCCGTGACCGGCCGCAGCCTTAAAGAAGCAAGACAGATGCTGTCTCCTATAAAGTTACCTATTGCTGCCACTCATGGACTAGAAATATCATACAGTGATAATAGTGAGGTGAACGTTGCTTCTGTTGACATACTTGAACTTGATGCCATCCGTCAGTCGGTCATCCAATCTTGCTCCTCCTTTGATGACTTCACTATAGAAAATAAACCTTATTCTCTCGCATTGCATTTCCGGCAAAACCCT
>NZ_JAFCVA010000049.1:0-593 GCF_049896785.1 Psychrobacter sp. TWP2-1-2
GTTTGGCCAATGTGGCGCATGCCATCATGTTAGAAACCTCAAAAAATTACCCTAACTGGACTTTAAAACCCGGGAAATACGTTTGGGAGTTGGCTCCTAAAGGCGTCTATAAAGGCGCAGCTATCTTAACCTTATTAAAAAAGATGCAGAGCAAAGAGAATGTTTGTCCTATTTTTATTGGTGATGATATTACCGATGAAGCAGGATTTCTCGCATTACGAAGCGAAAATGAACAACTAGAAAAGAACCAGTCGATAGACAACTCTTATTCCCAATCAGTAAAAGGTATGGGGGTTAAGGTTGGGAGCGGGTCATCGCACGCTCATTACTATGTGAACAACATTGATGAGGTGACTGTTTTACTCAATAGTTTTTTAAATTTTTGTCAAAGAAATAACACCCTAACTTCTGATTGAGTAGAGGTTAGCGGCAACCACTAATAAAAATATAAGGAGAGGTGTTATGAGTCGCTTAATCGTCCTATCTAACCGAGTTAAAATGCCTGATAACAACCCAATGGCAGGTGGACTTGCAATAGTACTGCAAGACGTGTTGAACGGAAAATCAGTCGTTTGGATGGGGTGGAATGGTGA
>NZ_JAFCVA010000050.1:0-559 GCF_049896785.1 Psychrobacter sp. TWP2-1-2
TAGCTTCCTTTGCTGTGGGGCGTATTATATAGAGTTTAAGGTGGGTGTCAACCGCTTTATCAGAGGTTTTTAGGTTTATTTGACAAGATTTTTAATAATGCATAGTTTTCAATGGGTTATAGGAAAATAGGGATTCGATGTATTTGGGTTTAAACGCTAGAAATACCTGTAGATGTTGTATTAAGCTGACGTTAGATGGGTTAATTGCTTATTTGAAGCTAAATATTATTCTTAATATTCTAAAATAAGGCTTATTTAATTCACTGACAGGGTAATGATTGTTAAAAAATAGGTCCAAATCAGTCTCTAATCTCTAAGTCATCTATCAGGAAACTCGAATTCTAGCTGATTTTTTAAACCCGCATTGGCATTTTTTATCTTGGCACTTTTTCTTAGGCAAAGAAAATCCCCCGGCTAGATAACTAGTCGGGGGATATTTCAGAATAGAGAGCTGACGATGACCTACTCTCACATGGACGAATCCACACTACCATTGGCGCAATGATGTTTCACTTCTGAGTTCGGGAAGGGATCAGGTGGTGCCATCATGCTATTGTCG